>JALYOO010000326.1 GCA_030856845.1 Gemmatimonadota bacterium | reverse complement strand
GCCCGATGTTGTTGAACTGCACCCCGCCCTCGATGCGCGTGAAGCGATTCAGCGGATACTGCCCCGTGAGGAAAAGATTTCTCAGCACGTAGCGAGTGTAGAGCGACTCGTATCGATCGCGGTCCGGAAAACGCGTCACCGTACCGCCCGTCTGCGGCAGAAACACGGGTTGCTGGTATCCACCGGCGGAATACTGCCAGCGGCGACTCAGGTTCGAATACGCGGCGCACAGACTCGCGTCGCGAAGCTGTCCGTAGACAGATGCGGACAGGGCGATCTGCTGATTGCCGAGCAGATCGCTCAGCACGATCGTCGTGCCCCCGTTGAAGCCGCTCAGGCCGTATTGATTGCCGGTGCCGTAACCGACTTCAGGCTGAGCGATGTAGTCCGGCCGGAACCCGACCTTGTAGGCGTAGTCCTGAAAGCGCGCAGTGTCGGGCAGCGCGAAATCCGGATTGGCGTTCAAAACGGCAACCGTCGTGGCGGCGGTCTCGTTCAGCTTTGCTTCATTGGTCGATAGCTCTGCCGACGGTCGCGACCCGGCGGACGAACGGTACGTCGACGCGCGGTTGACAGCATCCGCGGCCATGCGCGCGGAATCGGCGGGAGTGCGCACAGCGACAGGCGTCTGCTGCAGCAGCGGGGCGTTGACGACGAGGCCAGTCTCCACGGCCACGCGCGGCAGATAGGCGACCGTCTTCAGGGAACGTGGATTGTTGACCGCCCAGACCGTGTAATCGCCATTCTCGTAGTAGGTGAACGCCATTCTGTCGGCGCCGCGTGCCCAGGTGAGAGCGGGACTGTATTCCGTAATTGCGGTGACGCCGCCGAGCACGTTGGTCAGCTGATAGTGCTGTCGGTCGCGGAGGTCGAACATGAAAACGTTGGCGACTCCTGTGCGGTCAGAAATGAACGCGACCGAGGTGCCGTCGGGTGACCACGCCGGATTGAGATTGTGACCCGACTGATTCGGTATCTGCTCGATCGCCCGCGTGTCGGGGTCGATGAGCGCGATCTGCCACTTGCCGATTTTGAGGCGTTCGAGATCCGTCTGCGGTCCGCGATCGGTGGCGAACGCGATCCGCTTTCCGTCGGGCGACCAGGATGGCTGAAGATCACCGTTGAGGTCGCTCGTGAGCTGCTTGAGGTTCTTCCCGTCGATGTCCACGATGAAGAGATCCGTCACTCCACCGCGAGTGCCGCTGAAAACGATGCGGTTGTCGTCGGGAGAGAAGGAAGGCGCAGTGACCGCGTCGAGCGGCAGATCGAGGCGTTTCTTCACTTCGCGGCTCGGAATGTCGAGCAGGTACAGCACGTCCTTTCCTTTCCGCTGCGCGGTGAACGCGAGCGTCCGCCCGTTGTTGGAGAACGCGCTCTGCGAATAGAGCAGGCGCAGCTCTTCGAAGTTGGGATCGAGCGTGCTCTTTACGAGCCGCTTGATGCGCTCACCCGTTCTGGCGTTGCCCAGCCAGAGGTCAATGAAGAGCTCTCCGCGCTTTTCATTGCCGTTCGACAGGAAGGCGATGTAGTTGCCGTCGCTCGAGAGAACCGGCGCGAGGAAGATCTCACCGCCCGAGCGCTTTCGAGTCAGCAGCGGCTCGGCGAATGCGCGGGGCCGCTGGTAGTTCGACGCGGCCGGCAGATACTGCGACTGCACCGCCTCGCGCCACGCGCTGCTCAAATCGTCGAGGGACATGCCGAGCTCGCGCTGAAATGCGCGCTCGACGCCAACCGCCGAAGCGTTGCGGAGAATCTCTCCAATCGCCGCGTCGCCCCAGCGCTCCCCTACGTACTGCCAGAGTGATTCACCGTAGCGGTAAGGGAAATACTTGTCGGGTCTCTGCGTCATCTGCTCGACGGTCGGGATGTTGCCCGACACCGCCGCGTCCCGCAGCCAGCCCGCTGTCAGCGGGTGCGTCGGACCGGTCGACAGGTATTCCGCCATTCCCTCCATGAACCAGAGCGGGGGATTGATACGCTCGAGATTCTGCTGGTTTGCGCCGGCCCGGCCCCGCTGGAAAACATCGTACTGGAACTCGTGCACCATCTCATGGGCGAGAACCTGTTCGAAGCTTCCGAGATCGCCGGTGAATGGCATGATCAGCCGGTGGCGGCCTGATTCGGTTACTCCACCAACGCCTTCGCCAAGGTCGCCCGTGACATTGTTCTGTCCGAAATCGGCGCGCGAGGAAAACAGGATGATCGGCTTCTTTTCGCGGAATTGGTGACCCAGTATTCGTGAAAGTCGCGCGTAGGAGCGCTCGGCCATGCGCGCCGCGGGCACGACCGCCTGTCGTTCTTCAGGATAGTAGTGAACCAGGAAGTGCTCGGTCTCGAGCACGCGCCACTTGAAGTGTTTGTACTGCACCTGGTTCTGGCCGAAGTACTGCTGAGCCTCGAGGCTCGAAGCGAACGCCAGTGCCAGCGCGACCGTCAATGCGCGCACCCATCTCATTTTCTGCGGCTCCCCTTATTCAGTTGGAACTACTTCGGCATCGCTCCAGAGTGTTTCGATCTGATAAAAGGAGCGCAGTGTCGGGTGAAATATGTGAACCACGAAATCCACGAAATCGAGCAGCACCCATCTACCCTGTTGAACACCTTCGACGTGGTGGACCCTTACGCCTTCCTTGCGGAGCTCGGCGATTACGTGCTCGCCGATCGATCGGACATGCGTATCGGACGTTCCACTGGCGATGACGAAATAGTCAGTCATGTCCGTGACGCCCTTCAGGTTGAGCAGAACGACGTCGTTGGCCTTCATATCCTGACACAGACTTGCGGCGCGCATCGCTTCAGCCGAGGGCTCGCGCGCGGGTGTTGCGGGGGAGAGAGAGGTCGCCATGCCGCTCCGTGGGGGTGATCGATGCAGGCGCGCGTGGCGCCGACTACAGTATCATACTGTGGTGCAAAATGTTCCGTTAGGACGCAATACCGCATACGGCAAGCCACCGTTCGATATGAAAGAGGCTGGCCGGAAACTCAGCCAGGCTCAGCGTCATTCGGGGCTTCCCTGCGCCCGGGCTACTGCTTGATGACCCACACCTTGATCTCGGGGTGCACGTCCGCGTGGAGACGAATCGGAACGCGGTAGACACCCAGCGCCTTGATCGGCTCCTTCAGGTCGATCTGCCTCTTCTCGACCGTATGTCCCTGCTCCAGCAGCTGCTGCGCGATGTCGGCCGACGTAACGGATCCGAAGAGCTTTCCCTCCTCGCCCACTCTGGCCGAAAAAGTGAGAGACACCTGCTCCAGCTTGCCCGCGTATTCCTGAGCGGACATGCGGCGCGTTTCTTCGGCCGCTTCCAGGCGCTGACGCTCCTGCTCTATCCGCTTCTTGTTGCCCGGTGTGGCTTCATAGGCAAAGCCGCGGGGCAGCAGGTAATTGCGGGCGTAGCCGGGGGAAACCTTCACGATATCACCCGGATGGCCGAGCTTCTCCACCGCCTGTCGAAGTATGACTTCCATGTAACTGTACCTGTTGAATGTGTGACCGCGCCGCCATTGCCGGCCGTCGCGAAAGAAATTTAGCTCGAGATCAGCGCTGCCTGGCAGGGACGCGAGTCCGCCAGTCTAGCCACGTGTCCCCCAGTCCTATGCCGAAGGCCAGCGCCGTGATGAATGGCCAGACGGGGCTGATCGCCATCACGACGAGAATCGCCCCGACCATACGGCTCTTCGTCATCCAGGCGAGAATGCCTGCGCCACGCAGCACATACAACACTCCAAAAAAAAGCAGCAGGTTGAGTCCGGCGTTCCTCCCCTCGGCGAATGTCGGCAGCAGATAAATCGACGCGCCGACAGCCACGCCCCAGATCAACTGGTCGTTGAACCGGAACTCCTTGAGGCGTCCGAGCGGTGGGCCGATAGCAACCGCGCTCAGCCGTTGAAAGATCGCCCACGCCAATGCCATCGCCATCAATGATTCGACGGCGAGGAGGGCAGGTATCAGCAGCGAAGTCCACCGCGGGATAGCGGCTATCTGTCTATCGGTTTCCTCGTAGATCCATTTCAGGCGAGGCGACCCTTCGATGATCTTCTTGATTTCAGGAACGGCCTGCGCGCTGCGACTTCGCGTCAGAGTCTCATCGTTCCGCCGGTTCAACTCCGCGGACATGAGGTTTCCGACACGCACCGGACCCCCCGGTGAGACGAGTACGAGGCCGAATGCGAGGGCCATTGCAACCGCCAGCGCCGATAACGCTCGCGGAAAAAATGCCTCAGTGGGAGCGAAGAGGCAGACCAGCCCGAAGCTCGCCGCGAGGAGCAGCGCCCACCCCCGTGCCAGCCAGCCGTACGGACTGTCGGGATCCCCGACTGGTTGAGACAGCAGCACTCCCGCCACCGCAACGGCAGTGAGTGCGATCCAGACCTTTCCGCCCTGACGCCAGGCCACGATGGCGCACACTGCCAGTATCGGTGCAAGGAGCAGCCATGTCTGTTCGATCGGAAGGACCGCACGGAAGTGCGGCACCCTCAGTGCAAACACGAACGCGAACGCGCCGATGGCCAGCCGCCGCCACGACCCCGGTTCCACAACGGGTGCGGCGGCTTCTGTCATGCTAGGCCGTGTGTCCTTTCAAGTAGGGGATGATGGCGAGGTATCGAGCCCGCTTGATGGCCGTGGAGAGCTGGCGCTGGTGGCGTGCGCAGGTGCCGCTCAGGCGGCTCGGAAGAATCTTCCCCTGGTCGGTGATGAATCGTCCCAGCGTGCGGTCGTCCTTGTAATCCACCCACCGCACGCGGCCCTCGCAGAAGGGACAGCTTTTCTGTGGTCGTCTCATTTGTGGTTAATCCTCGTCGTCATCGTCGTCATCGCGCCTTGCCGCCTGCGCGGCAAGCTCTTCCTCGGACATCGGCGGGGCGCCGACCTCGTGCTCGTGAAGCGTGATCAGATATCGAACTACGCCGTCGTCGAGCTTCAAGGCGCGCTCGTACTCGGGCAGCACGGTCGGATCGATGTTGAAGCGGGAGACGACGTAATAACCGTTCTCGCGCCTTCCGATGGAGTAGGCGAGCTGGCGTCGTCCCCAATGGGTGACCTCGGGCTGCTCTGTCGTTCCAAGCAGTCCGTGAAATCGGCCAAGTTTTTCGTTGATCGCGGCGTCCTCGAGTGTAGAGTCGAAGATGTACACCGCCTCGTAGTTCCGAGTCATCGGCAGGCAATCCTCCTTGTGGTCCAGTTTCCGCCCCTCGCTGGTTGCCGGAGTGAGGGGAAGGTGTGAAGGCCGCTGGCGCAGCCGTTTTTACGAGCACGAAAGATATCCGGAGCGCCGACGCCGAGCAACAACGGCAGTGCAGTTGATGGCGTTGCGCGCAGAAGTGCGACGAATAGTTTTGGAACACCGCTGACATGACAAAGGTGAGATGTTCAATTCGATAGAACAGTTCGGGCAGGTGTGGCGGGTGGAATCGGAGCTTACGCGAGCAACGATCGCAGGACTGACCGATGCTTCATTGTCACAGGCGGTGGGTCCGAGCGCACGAACTCTCGCCAGACTCGCCTGGCACCTGACTCAGACTCTGCCCGAGGCACTTGGTCGCACTGGATTGAAAGTCGACGGGCCGGGTGAGCACGAGCCGCCTCCCGCGGAGGTTGCAAAGCTAGTCGATGCGTATGTTACGGCGAGCGAGTCCGCGCTTCGAGAAGTATCAACGCACTGGAGGGACGATACGCTCAACGTTGAGAACGAGATGTATGGCGGCGAGCGCTGGCCGCGCTCTCAAACGCTGTGGATGCTGGTGACGCACCAGATTCACCATCGCGGCCAGATGTCGGTGCTGATGCGACAGGCAGGATTGAAGGCGCCGAGCCTGTACGGGCCGGTGCGTGAGGACTGGGCTACATTCGGAATGCCCGAGCCCGGGATCTGACCCACACTGGAGACACGAGATGAAGCGTAGTTCGGTAATGCTGGGCCTGCTGATGCTTTTCGCGGCGGGCGCGTTGAATGCGCACGACCTGTTTCTCCGCCTCGACAGCTTCTTCCTCACGCCGGGCTCCACGGCACGGATACGCGTGCTCAACGGAACGTTCAGCAAGAGCGAGAACTCCATCACTCGAGACCGTATCCGGAATCTCAGCATCGTCGGATCTGCCGGTGTGGTGCAGGCCGACACGTCGATGTGGGCGTCGACGGGCGACACCAGCATCTTTCGATTGAAGCTCGATTCGGCAGGGACCTACGTGATCGGCGCATCCCTGCTGCCGCGCGAAATCACCCTCAAGGCCGCCGAGTTCAACCAGTACCTGTCGGACGACGGAATACCCGATGTGCTCGCTGCGCGAAGGAAGAGTGGCCAGCTCGGTACTGATGCGACCGAGCGTTACTCGAAGCATGTAAAGGCGCTGATTCAGGTCGGTTCGGCGCGGACCGCCATCGACAAGGCACTCGGCTACCCCGCCGAGCTCGTCCCCCTCGACAATCCGTACTCGGCGCAATCAGGCGGGTGGCTTCGTGTGCGCGCCGATGTCGACGGGAGTCCGGTGGGCAATCAGCTGCTTGTCACTGGGGGACGAACGCCGCGAGGTGGACGGTTCACGGAGCGTCGCATGCGCACCGATGCGAACGGAGTCGCGCGGATCAGGATCGCGGAGAAAGGGCAGTGGTACGTGAAGTTCATCCACATGGTGCCCGTGACTGGGCAGGACAGCCTCGACTACGAGTCGAAGTGGGCGACTCTCACGTTCCAGGTGCGCTGACGCGCAGGCCGCAGAGGGCGGCGCCACGCAGAAGACGCGAGAGACGCAGATAGCACAGAACGGTCCGGAGGGCGGAGACCGCGGTCAACCCGGAGCGGCGAGCTCTGCCGTGGTCACACGTTGAATCGAAAGAGCATCACGTCGCCATCCGCGACGATATACTCTTTTCCTTCCGATCTGACCGACCCCTTCTCACGCGCGCCCTTCCACCCGGCGTGAGTCACGAAATCATCGTACGACGCCGTCTCGGCGCGAATGAATCCCTTCTCGAAGTCGGTGTGAATCACCGCTGCCGCTTTCGGCGCGCTGTCACCGCGATGGATCGTCCACGCGCGCACTTCCTGCTCGCCGGCGGTGAAATAGGTCTGTAAACCGAGCAGATGATAGCCCGCGCGAATCAGTCGCTCGAGACCGGCCGACTCGAGTCCCAGTGACGACAGGAATTCCGAGCGGTCCTCGGGCGGAAGCTCGGACAGCTCGGCCTCGATCTTTGCAGAGAAGGGAACCACCTCCGCATGTTCGCCACTCGCGCGGATCGCTTCCCGCAACGCGGCGACGTGCGGACCTTCGTCTCCCGTGAGCTCGTGATCGCTGACATTGGCGGCGTAAAGCACCGGCTTGACCGTCAACAAGGACAATGGTGCGAGTGCTTCGGCCTCCTCACGCGTGAGCTTCGCCTCCCACAATCCGCGGCCATCCTTGAGGAATTCATAGGCGCGCTCGAGAACCGGCAGCTCCGCCGTCGCTTCCTTTTCACCGGTGCGCGCGGATCGCCGCGTGCGATCGAGCCGCTTCTCCACCGCCGCCAGATCCGCCAGCGCAAGCTCGAATTCGATCACCTCGCGGTCGCGCACCGGATCGATCTTGCCCATGACGTGTGTTACGTCCTCATCCTCGAAGCAGCGAACGACGTGCACGATCGCGTCCGTCTCGCGGATGTTCGCGAGGAACTTGTTCCCGAGCCCTTCGCCCTCGGCCGCTCCCTCCACGAGGCCAGCGATATCGACGAACTGGACCACTGCCGGCACCGTGCGCTTCGGCTGCACGATATCGGCAAGATGAGTCAGCCGGGTGTCCGGCACCTCCACCATTCCGACATTGGGCTCGACCGTACAAAACGGATAGTTCGCTGCTTCCGCCTTAGCGGCGGTGAGAGCGTTGAACAGCGTTGACTTGCCGACATTTGGAAGACCCACGATTCCGAGCTTGAGCATGCTACTCCGTGTCGGCGGTGCCGCCGCGATTGTGCGCGTTCATGGCGCGCTCTGTTCCATCCCGCAGCCAGGTGTCGATGGCTTCGGCACACCGCGGCAGAAGCGCGACGATGTCCTCCCGCTCGTCGCGCGCGAACGGCGCGAGAACGAAATCGGCGAGGTCGTGATACACGTTGCGCCGCTCTTCGCTCGGGCCAACCCCAATGCGAAGCCGCGGGTAATCCTGATTGCCGAGTGCCTGCTCGACGCTGCGAAGACCGTTGTGTCCGCCGGCACTGCCGCGGGCGCGCAGGCGGATTCGTCCGACCGGAAGCGCGACTTCATCCACAACGGTCAGCATATCCGTCGACGGCGACCAGAGCGGACGTCGCAGATAGGTCTTCAGTACCTGTCCGCTGAGATTCATGTACGTGAGCGGTTTGACGAGGCGCACGCGGCCGCCGTTGATCGTGGCACTGGTGATGAGTGATTCCCCGTCACGCTTCCAGCCGTTGAAACGCCAAACGTCGGCGAGGTGGTCGAGTACCCACCAGCCGACGTTGTGCCGAGTTGCCTCGTACTGCCGTCCGGGATTTCCGAGGCCGAGAATAACCTTCAACCGCTGTCCCGGCGCTACTTCTTCGTGCCTTCGGCCTCGTCTTCGTCGCCCTTCGCCTTCCGAATCACCTCGGGCTCGACAACCGCTTCGCCTTCCTCGGCGGCGATAGCTGTCTCCTCGATCGCTGCCCGCGGAGCGGACACGACGCACACCGAAGCGTCCCCATCGCCCGCGATCTCTACGCCGTCAGGAAGCTTGAGGTCGCTGACGTGGACCGAGCTGCCGATGACGAGCGACGTCACGTCCAGCTCGATGTGGTTGGGAATGGCGGAAGGATCGACTTCGACTTCCAGATCACGCAGCGTCTGATCGAGCACCCCGCCGTCCATGCGAACGCCGTCTGGTATTCCGACGAGTATGATCGGCACGCGCACCGTGACTTTCTCGCCGGCCACCAGCTCCTGGAAATCCACGTGCAGGATCTGCCGCTTGAAAGGATGACGCTGGATCTCGCGAATGAGAGTGCGAGAGGTCTTGCCGTCGAACGCCAGGTCGATGACCGTGCTCTCGGCGGATATGTGCTCGAGAAGCTTTTCGAGCTCGCGCGTATTGATTGCCAGAGACTGCGGCTGACGGCCATGGCCGTAGATGATCGCGGGAACCTTTCCCTCGCGCCGAAGTGTCCGCGCCGCACCCTTGCCGCTGCTTTCGCGGACGGTGACTGACAGTTGTGACGTTGCCATTGCGTTATTTCCCCTGAACCTATTGCTCGAAAAGCGAGCTGACCGATTGCTCGCTGTGTATGTACCTGATTGCCTTCGACAACAACTCGCCGACGGACAGAACAACAAGCTGCGCGAAATATTTTTCCTGCGGGATGCGAACAGTGTCGGTGACCGTCACTTCCTTTATCGGCGCCGCCGCCAGCCGCTCGCAGGCGGGTCCTGAAAGCAGCGCGTGCGTCGCGCAAACGTACACATCCTTCGCGCCCAGACCCTTTAGTGCGCGCGCTGCCTCGGACACCGTCCCCGCCGTATCGATCATGTCGTCGGTCAGAAGGCAATCACGGCCTTCGACTTCACCGACGACATTCACGACTTCACTCTGGTTTGGCCGGGGCCGCCGCTTGTCGATGATGGCCAGTGAGCCGTTCAACCGCTTCGCGAATCCCCTCGCCATCTTCGCCGAGCCGACGTCGGGCGCGACGACGACAAGGTCATGCAGATGCTTCTTTCTGTAATGCGACACGATCACCGGCGCCGCGTACAGATGATCCACCGGAACATCGAAAAATCCCTGAAGCTGGTGCTGATGAAAATCCAGCCCCAGCACCCTGTCCACACCCGCCGTGACAATCATGTTCGCCACCAGCTTCGCGCCGATGGCGACGCGCGGCTGATCCTTGCGATCCTGTCTCGAATAACCGTAATAAGGCATGACGCAGGTGATCCGCGCGGCCGAAGCTCTCCGGGCCGCATCGATCAGCAGCAGCAGCTCCATCAGGTTATCGGCGGGCGCGTTGGTCGGCTGCAGGATGAAAACGTCGTTGCCTCTGACATTCTCATCTATCCGAACGAAGATCTCACCATCGGCGAACCGGTTGATGGTGAGCTTTGCCGGCTCTACCCCGAGATTATGGGCTATCTCCGCCGCAAGGGCCGGGTTTCCGGTGCCAAGCAGCAGCTTGATGCCATGACTCGGAACAGAAAGTCCGTCCATTGCCGCAGTAGCCTTGAAAGTTAAGTGGACGGGGTTACCAGTTCAATTACCGGGCACAGCGTGCCCGACGCTCAGCGCAATGTAACTCTGCCCGGTATAGCGGGGGAGTGAGGACTTCGCGCGGCTCAGATCCGGAGCTTGAACTTCGTCCAGATGACCACACTCGAGCAGGGACCGCCGTTGTTGGAGAAACCCATGAACTCGGCCGGCGCAAATCCGGGAGTGTAAACCTCGACTGCACCTAGCTCCGTGGCGGAGAGCCAGTAGTCCGGTGTGGAATCAACGTCGTTTCCGGAGCCGCTGAACCATCGCCTTCCGTCGACGAAGTAGCGGATGCAATCACCGGAGCGCCCGGTGATGTAGCGGCGTCCGTCGCTTG
>JALYOO010000314.1 GCA_030856845.1 Gemmatimonadota bacterium | reverse complement strand
GAAGCGATCGTCGACCGCACGGGACTCGACCGTGAGAATACCACCATTCTCGACGTGGCGATTCCGCTGATTACCGTGCCGCTCAATCCCGGAAAGAACATCACGGTGATCGCCGAAGTGATCGCGTTGAATCATTTACTTCGATACTCCGGTGTCGACGCCGCCGCCGAGTTCAACGAGCGGCTCATCGGCCGGATGCGCCACAAGTCGGCTGGGAATGTGCGCGAGTATCTCCAGGAAGATGACGAATAGCTCCGTGCCCGCTGAAACAGAGGCGGCCGAGGATCAGCAGCCCCGCGCGATTGTGGCTGGCCATGGATCATTCGCCACGGGGTTGATCAGTGCCGTTCAACAGATTACCGGTCGTGGTGAAGCGTTCGTTGCAATGTCGAACCAGGGTCTGAGTGGCGAGGACATCGAGACGCGGCTTCGCGCCGCCGCGACGGATCTCGGCGTTAAAGTGTTCTTCACTGATCTACCGGCAGGCAGTGCGACTCTCGCGGTGAGGCGAATCATGCGGGACGAGCATGACGTTGTGCTGGTGACCGGAGCCAATCTCGCGGCGCTGCTTGAGTTCGTGTTTCATCCGGACGTTCCGGCTGCCGATGCGGCGCGCACGGCGGCTGACAAGGGCAGGGCATCGATGGTCGTTCATGGAGCGGGCTAATGCCCATCGCCCTGCACAGAATCGACGACAGACTCATTCACGGACAGGTCGTCGTCGGTTGGGGTCAGCCGCTGGGTATCGAGATGATCGTCCTGGTCGACGACAACGTTGCCTTGTCGGATTGGGAACAGGATCTGTACCGGATGGGAGTGCCGCCGGAGATGGAGATACGGTTCCCCGACGTGCCGACTGCGATTCGCGAGTACGAGTCGTACGTGCGCGACCCGCGTCACACGATAGTTGTCACCGGGGACATCGATACGATGCGCCGCCTGGTTGCCGGCACCGGCGCAATTCGCGAAGTCAATGTCGGTGGATTGCATCACCGCGCCGGGCGTACGCAGCGAATGCGGTACGTGTTCCTGACATCTGAAGAGGAAGCTCAGCTCCGCGCCCTGGCCGCCAGCTGCGCAAAGGTGACCGCGCAGGACGTTCCAACTGCGAGGCCGGTCCCGATCGAGGATGTTCTGGCACGGCCGGTCGCGGAAAAGGCGCAGTGAACGACGTCGGCATGATGAGCCTGATCGACCTTCTCCCAATCGCCGTTCTCGGCGCGCTGCTTGGAATGGATGTCGTGACATTTCCTCAGGCGATGATCTCTCGACCGATCGTCGCTGCAACGGCGGCCGGTGCATTCATCGGGAATGCCCCGGGCGGGCTGGTGATGGGAGTCGTGCTCGAGCTCATCGCACTCGAGATGCTGCCGTTCGGCGCTTCCAGGTATCCGGAGTGGGGCTCGGCGAGTGTTGTCGGAGGATCACTGTTCGCGGCGCAGGAAGGTGACCCGGCAGGTGCCCTTCCCGTCAGCCTCGTTGCGGCACTCTGCGCTGCAACTCTCAGCGGATGGAGCATGGTCCGTCTTCGCAGAATGAACGCGGCGCATGCGGCGCGCGAGCGCGATGCTCTCGCGAACGGATCGCAAAGGGCGGTCGTCGGGCTGCAGCTGTTCGGCCTGACGGCTGATTTTGCTCGCGGTGGTTTTGTCACGCTCGTGGCGATGCTTGTGTTCAGCCCGCTCGTCGTGGCGGTGCTGCGCAGCTGGGGGACTGACGCTGCGATTTCACGCGCCGTCGCGACCGGTATCGCCGTGGCGATTTCCGCCAGCGCAGTGTGGAGAGTTTTTCACGGTGTTGCACACGCCCGAGTGTTGTTCATCGCAGGCCTTGCGGCGGGCGCCGTGATTCTGGTGCGGGGATGAGCGGCACTCTTCCCGACGCGGTCCCGTCCGCCAGAAGATCAATTCCCACCGGGACGTGGATGCGTATCTATCTGCGCCTCTTCGCCGTTCAGGGAGCTTGGAACTACGAGACGCTGATCGGCAACGGCATTGCGTTTTGCATGGAGCCCGCGCTTCGGCTTCTGCCAGGAGGAGTTGACGGGTCGCGATACAACGAGGCGCTCGGCCGGCACGCCAGGTATTTCAACGCGCATCCCTACCTCGCGGGTGTCGCGGTCGGGGCGCTCGCGAGGGCAGAGCTGGACAATGTTCCGCCCGCAATGATTGAGCGCTTCCGCACCGCGCTGGGTGGCCCCCTCGGAAGCGTGGGCGACCGGCTCGTGTGGGCGAGCTGGCTGCCGCTGTGCTCTCTCGTTGCGCTGGCCATCTTCGGAATAGGGGGACGCCCGCTCGCCGTGGTGGCTATCTTTTTGGCGATCTACAACGGCGGACACCTGGCCATGCGTGCGTGGGGGCTTCACGTCGGATTCGAGCGCGGACTGCGAGTTGCGGATGCATTGGCCCATCCCGTCCTGCGACGCGGGCCGCAGTACATCGGAAGCGCTGCAGCGCTGCTCGCCGGCGTGGCGATTCCGCTGTCGGCCTATCGGCTCGTGGGGAATGATCGATCGCTAGCCGGATCACTCATACTGGTGGCAATGATCGGCGGCATTGCCTTCGCGCGCTTCGGAGAAACGATCCAGGGCTGGCGGCTTTCACTCGCGATCCTTGGCCTGTTCGTCCTATTCTCGGTGATTCTCTAATGGTTGAGCGCAGTGTCAGCATCGTGAACAAGCTCGGCATCCATGCACGGCCTGCCGCCGAGATCGTGAAAGCCGCCTCGCGATTCAAGAGCGACATCACGATCGTTCGCGACGACCTCGAGGTCAATGGAAAGAGCATCATGGGCGTGATGATGCTGGCTGCCGAATGCGGGTCGAAGGTTCTCCTTCGAGCGGAGGGAGACGATGCCGAGGGCTCGGTAGACGCGCTTGCCGCGCTCATCGCGGCGGGGTTTGGGGAGAGATGACTTTCGAGCGTCCGGTGACAGACGGAAGGATTGTCGGCATGCCGGCGTCCCCGGGCATTGTTATCGGCCCCGTTCACCTTCTGCTGTGGGAAGTTCCGGAGGTAACTCACCGCATCATCGCGGACGAGGCTGTTGACGCGGAGATCGAACGACTCCACCGCGGAATCGCGACCGCCAAGGATCGGCTCGGTCGGGTGCGCGAGCGTGCGGAGCGGCACGCAGGC
>JALYOO010000312.1 GCA_030856845.1 Gemmatimonadota bacterium | reverse complement strand
GGTCCCAAACTCGAATATCGACCGCGGCGCCGTATTCTGTACCATGCGGCAGATGGTAATGAGCTCGCCTTCAGTGACGTTTCCGTCGGCTGCTTCGAGCTCGCGAATGTCCAGCAATGCCCGTTCGGGGGCGAGCACAGCCTCAGATATCACGGGCAGCAAGCGAGGCTTCCGCGCGTTGTATAGATACCCGAAATGGCGACAGAGCTCGACGATCGCGGCGCGATGTCGCGCGCGGGTCCAGCCTGCGGCGAACAGATACACCGCCGCTGCCGCACCGAACAGATACGGGCGAGCGAATCCAGCTGCTCGTTGAATTGCCCCGGGTTGTTCGGGTGGTGTGGCACCCTGCAACGTCAACATGTCGCGGCGATCCCGGGCTCTACGGTCGCGAAGGGGTCAGGGAACGTTATACCGTACCCCGACAACGGCATTGATGTTGGATGCGTCGGCGAGAAAATACCGGTTGAACTCTCTCACGAAGGTGAGCCCCCCCGTGAGGTCGAAGCGATCCGTGAAGCGCGTCATCTCAAACCCCACCGCGTGCGAAACGTTGATCGATCGCGGGTTGCGAATTCCGAGCTCAGTATACTGGCCGCTCTCGGCCTTCAGCTCACGTTTCCATGAGGCCGTCCAGCGGCCCGACGTGGTGAACCGATCGACGGCCAGCGTCGACCCCGCCGCCGCGCCCACTCCGACATTCGCGCCAAGGAGCTGCCCGCGCTGAGTGTGGCCCTGACGGATGAGTCCGTGAACGTAGATCTCGCCTTCACCGCGCGCGTTGCTGAGCTGCGGCAGCTGAAAGTTGATGATCTCGAAGCGGCCGGCGGTCACGGAGGTTGCATTCAGCGACATCACTTTTCTCAAGCCGATATTGTAGAAGCGCGAGTGATCGGGCTCCTGTATCAGGTCGCGGGCATCCTCGCTGTGGTCGTCGCGTCCATATTCCGCGGACAGCTCAAAACCGCTGCGTGGAAGGACCCAGCGTGCGAACACTTCCACGAGCTGGTTGTCGGTGACTCCGCGTTCGCCCGCAGGCAGACCCGGGGCAAGCGGCTCGATACGCTCCAGTCGCTCCTTCAGGAACGCCTGGAAAGATTTCGTCCAGTAGCTCCGGGGAATTCCGGACCGCGGCCACACGGAATGAAAGAATCTTGCAGCGCCGACTTCGAGGCCTGGAATGCCTCGCGGCTGTAACGCGAGCACCAGCCCGGTGGCGAAACGCTTTCGGCCCGGCTCGCTCTTGCTGGTGAACAGCTTGGGACCGGTGACGGGTGAAAACTCCGATTGCGAAAGTTCCCCCCACATGAGGCGGCCGTGAAGGCGGGCGACAAAGATGTTGATCGGCTCGCTCGAGCCGACGAAGATGTGCGGGAATCCGGCAGCGTTGTTTCCCAGAAGCAGAGGGTAGTCAGTACCCGGACCCCATCCCATGTTCGCCGTCGAAGCACCCATCGAAACAAACGGCAGATCGATTCTCAGAGTGCTTTCCCCTGCGTCGAGGCGCGAGTACGGCGAGCTCCCGAATCGTTCCGGAAGATCGATTCCTTCGAAAAATGGATTGGCGAGTGCCTGAGTTGCGTCGCGGCCGTTGGGCATCACAAAGAAGGCTCGGTTCTCAGCGCGGAACGCGGTTGGAGCGAGAGTCAGGGAGACTGGACCCCAGCGCGCCGATGCCCCGAGCTGGACCGCCGACGTGAGGCCTCGCCCGGCCCAGATCGGTCCATCACCCGACCCGTACGCTGATCCAGTGTTGTATCGAAACGTCGCCCGTGGAGGAATGATGCCGTAGCGGATTCCCCGAACCGATTGCGTCAACGGTGCGAAACGGTTCATCCACGGATGGGCCGTGTCGCGCGGAATGAGGCGGTCGAGCTCGCGCGGAGAAAAGCCGCGTGACGCCCATGGATATGTTTTCACGAGACCCGCCGTTTGCAGATACCTCAGATAGTTTTCTGAAACACTGCCGGCGAAAGTCTCGGGCACGAACGAGCCTTCTGCGTTCGCGGTCTGCTGAGCGAGTGCGCGCGTGGCGCTCATCGCGGCGATCAGTATCGACAGCGCGGTGACACAGGAACGCATCACGAGCGCGCCTTGCCCAGCGCAATCGTGCTGTTTTGCATCAGGGCCCCGCTGTAAGTTTCCGTCTCATTCAACGTCATACAATTGCAGAAATGATTGTGTCCCCGGCATTGCGCGCCGCAAAATCTAAATCACGTTGCCGGCGGCCGCTGATGCAACATAAGCCTTGGCGCGGCGTAGTCATCTGGATGCCGTCGTTGATTGCGTGCACGATCGCTCCCGCTCGCGCGAACGCACAGATCGCAATCGATTCGATCGTGCAATACATCCAGCCACTCGTTCTCGTAGGCGGGCTGTCGGCCGACTGGCGGCGCGTCGACGAGCTGAGAGGCGGCCCTGCAGCGGATGGCTACCTCATCCGGTCTGCTTCATCGATGAGCGCTCCACTCACCGGCCGGCGATCGTGGAAAGCCGCGCTGATTGCGCCGGAGTACTATGCCGTCAACAATTCCGAGATTCCGTTTTCGATCAACGATGGGCCGATATGGGCTGGGGTCGGCACCAGCGTGCGCACGATCGCCGGATTTCGTTTCGAAGCGGGTCCGCTGAGGATCATCGCCGCTCCGGAATTCCTCGACTTCGACAACAAGTTCTTCAGGATTCGGGACACAGTTCGCTTTTACGCGCCGCCAATCAAGCCAGAGCGTCGGGGCGGGGGATTCGTGTTTCCATGGTACGTCGCCCCTTATTCGATCGATCTCCCGCTCCGCTTCGGTACGAGACCCATCCACCGTGTCGACGCGGGCCAATCCACCGCGATGTTGACTGCCAGGGGGGCATCGGTCGGAGTTTCCAACGAGAACCAGTGGTGGGGACCGGGAATCCGAAACGCGCTCGTACTGAGTAACAACGCCGCCGGCTTTCCGCACATCTTCGTCCGCACGGAGCGTCCATGGAGGAATCGATTCGGCTCGGTGGAGAGCCGCCTGCTCGTGGGCGGACTGACGGAATCGAAGTGGTTCGACACCACCTCCACGAACAATCTTCGGTCGATCAGCGCGGTCGCAGTTTCACTCCGGCCCGCGTTTCAGAAAAACCTGGTTGTTGGAGGCGCCCGATCGGTATTCGCCACCAATCACCATGGTTGGGATCGGATCGCCGCCCGCCTGTTTGACGCCTTCGCCTCTACCGGGCGTCCCAACAGCCGGCCGCTGGTCGTGCTCCCGGACAGTACGGTGGTGATCGATTCCACGCTCACTCCAGGCGGACGGGACCAGATATTCTCGCTCTTCGGCCGCTGGGTGTTTCCCGAGGATGGCTTCGAGACTTACGCCGAGTGGGCACGGTACGAGTTCCCGGTTTCGCTCCGTGATCTGCTTGTCGCACCCAATCATTCTCAGGGCTACACGCTGGGCCTCCAGTGGGCGAGGCCAATCCGCCGTCGCGATGCTACAGTCCGATTGCAGGGTGAGCTGACGAGCGTCGAGCAAAGCCCCACGTACCGCGACCGTCCCATAGGATCGTTCTATACGAGCAGACGGGTCATTCAGGGCTACACTCAGCGTGGCGAATCGCTCGCTGCCGCCATCGGGCCCGGCGCGTCGAGCCAGTGGGTTGCCGCCGATTACCTCGAGCCGAGCTGGAGCTTTGGAGTTTTCGCAGGGCGAATCAGGTGGAACGAGGATACGCGAAGCACCGCGAACTTTCCCGCCTATCAGGGCTATTGCATTCACGATGTCAGCATTTTTCCAGGCGCGAGAGCCCGGGCGGGAAGCCGGTTCGGCTATGTCTCCGCCGAGGTGACTTTCGGAAACCGGTTGAATTCTTTCTTTCAGGTTCAGTCGGGATGCATCGATCAGAATTCCGTGCTCGACATTCGCAATCGCACCCTCTCCGTCACCGTCGGCACGTTCACCCCAGGAAGGTCGCGCTGAGCGCCCCGTGATGGTGGTTGCAATGCGCTCATG
>JALYOO010000311.1 GCA_030856845.1 Gemmatimonadota bacterium | reverse complement strand
GATGAGCGCCCAGAAAATCAGCGACAGGAGGCCGAGCACATTTGCAGGGGACGCCGCCACACCGTGTGCGCTGTGCAGGGCCTCCCGCATGGCGTAGATGGGACTCGTTCCGATATCGCCGTAGACGACGCCGAGGGCTGCGAGGGACAGGGCAGCCAGACCCGCGCGACCGTGCGGGGTGGCATGTATGTCGGCCGCGCTCATGACCGCAGTGGTCTACAGGATCCTTTCACTTCCCCTCCCCCTCGCAGGATGAGAACTGCGCCCGAAGCAGCCTGGCGCATGACCCAAGCTGGGTCTTCAACACCGTCCCGCAGCCGCTCCAATCGTTGTTCAGCGCAAATTGCGGCCGAAACGTGCAACGCGCCACCTCACGCCGGATACGCCGAAGTGGTATGTAGTCGCCGCTGCGCGCTTTCTAACGTATCCTACCTTGTTGACCATCACGCATCGATTCACCTCCGCCCCTCCATCCCATAAACTTGACGGCCCATAACGCCGCCGCCGCAACCAGACATGCAGGACCTGGCGCCGTGCGCGAGTTGATCGGCGCGCGCGAGCTGCTCTGGTCCTTCGTCGAGCGCGACCTCATCGTGCGGTACCGCACGCCGATCATGGGAGTCGCCTGGGCGCTCGCGACGCCATTGCTGCAGATGGCGATGTTCACCGTGGTGTTTACGCGCGTTGCGCCCGTCGACGTGGGGATGCCGTATCCGCTGTACGCCTACATCGGGCTTGCAGCGTGGACTCTCACTGCCGCCGCGCTGCGCGAAGCAACAAACTCGCTTTCGTCCAATGCTGTCCTCGTCACCAAGGTGCGCTTTCCGCGCGCGGTGCTCCCCATCGCCGCGGTGTGCACGGCATTAATGGATTTTGCTGTCGCCATGCTCCTCGCGGGAGTGCTGTTGTGGTATTACGACGTCGGCATCGGCTGGGGGGCCCTGCTTCTTCCGTTGGTGCTTCTGGTGCAGCTTGGCCTCACGGCTGCGCTCGCGCTGCTGCTGGCCGCCGCCAATCTCTTCTGGCGAGATGTGAGGCACCTCTTCGACCTCTTCATCGGCGTCTGGATGTTCGCTACCGCGGTAGTGTATCCGGTGCAACGTGCCGGCGGCTGGCTGGGTGGGATTCTCACCCTCAATCCGATGACCCACATCATTGAGGCCTATCGCGACGTGCTGGTGCGCGACCGCGCGCTGGGTGCCGAATTTGGCATGGTGGCGCTCGTGTCGCTTGCGGTTCTCGCGGGTGCATGGACTGGATTTCGCCGAAGCGAGCGGCGCTTCGCCGAGTTGGCCTGAGCGGATGCGCGTGCGCGCGGTCGAGATTGCGGATTCGCCTCGCGCGCCGGCTCTGGTGCGTTTGCGCGCGGAAGTAACGTACGACTCCAACCCCTCGGGCCCCGAAGAGTACTGGCTGGATGTGCCAGCGGAATTCAATGCCATTTCCGTCACTGGAGATCCGTGGCTCGCGTGGCTCGCACCGCTGGCGGTAACACTGGGCGAGTCGCTCGAGCTGGAGGTTCCGGTAAGCACACAGCTCCTCGCCAACGCACATGAGCTGGTGCGCATCTGGACGGCGTGGTATCCGCAGCTGAGCCCATCTCGCATCATAGCGCCTGTCACGCACGAATCCGGCGAGGCAGGTGGGCGCACAGGAGCGTTTTTTTCTGGTGGAGTCGACTCGTTCTTTACCGCGCTGCGCCACGTCACCGGTGAGGATACATCCGACCGCCGGACCATTCACGGGTTGATCTTCGTGTGGGGGTTTGACATCGAGATCTCCAACGCGCATGCCTGGAGCACCGCGTTGCAGTCCAACCAGACGGTGGCGCGCGAGTTGGGTGTCCCTTTGCTCCCCGTCGTCACCAACCTCAGGCAAACACGGTTCGCCAGCGCCGACTGGACCCTGTTGTCTCACGGGGCGGGGTTGGCAGGAGTAGCACACGCGCTCGGCCACGCTTTCAGTACGGTGCTCATCCCGTCGTCCGCCGGCTATCGTCACATGCGACCGTGGGGATCGCATCCCATCACGGATCCGCTGTTCACATCAGACAGAGTGCGCATAGTACATGACGGGCCCGGCTGGACCCGCGTCGAGAAGACGGAGTACATCGCGGCATCCGCGCTTGCGCTGCGACACCTTCGCATATGCTACCGCTCGGCGGACGGCACCAACTGTGGCGCGTGCAAGCGCTGCTATCGCACCATGCTCGCCCTCTCCGCGCTGGGCGCGCTGGACCGGTGCACTACCTTCCACTCCCGCGCGCTCGACCTTGAGAGGGCGGGACGGGTGTACTGCCACACCGAGGCTGACGTTCAGCAGTTTGCGTTCGTGCGCGCGCTGGCGGAGCGCCAAGGTCGTCATGATATCGTGCGCGCCGTCGATAAGTCGGTGAAGCGATCGTCGCGCATGTCACGGTTGCTGTCTCGGGTGCGCCGGTTGCGCGATGCGCCGCTGCTCTGGCGTTGGATCCCGAGCTGGGAACGTCGTCTGCTGCGCGAGTGGGTAGTCTGAGCGCATGACTGGTGCCCCGATCGTCGCTGACGGAGTATGGAAACAATTTCGCCGTGGCAGACGCGCTGACACGCTGCGCGAGCTTGCGCCGTCGCTCGTTCGCTCGCTGTTCAGGCGAGGCGGTGAACAGGATGCTGACGCTTTCTGGGCCCTGCGCGACGTCTCGTTCACCGTGGCGCCGGGTGAGGTGCTTGGCATTATCGGACCGAACGGCGCCGGTAAGTCCACAGCGCTAAGCATTCTTTCCGGGATTCTCTGGCCCGATCGCGGCAGTATACGTGTGACTGGCCGCATCGGCGCGCTGATCGAGCTCGCCGCCGGATTTCATCCTGAGCTCACGGGACGGGAGAACGTATTCCTGCAGGGCGCGATCATGGGCATGCGAAGAGCTGAGATCGCCCGGCACTTCGACGAGATCGTAGAGTTCGCGGGGTTCCCGGAGTTCATCGACACTCCCATCAAGCATTACTCCAGCGGCATGAACGCGCGGCTCGGCTTCGCGGTCGCCGCGCATCTCGATCCCGATGTGTTGCTGGTGGACGAGGTGCTGTCGGTGGGTGATCGGGCTTTTCAGCAGCGAGCGTTCGAGCGGCTGTCTGAAGTTGTCCGGCGCGGAACGCCGGTAGTGGTGGTGTCGCATCAACTCGAACGCGTAGCGTCGCTCTGCAATCGAGCCATTCTCCTCTCGCAAGGCACCGTGGCGTTCGAGGGACCGGCGGCGGAGTGTGTGGCAAAGTACATCGAAGGCTTGCACCTGAGTACCGTCGCCGCCGACGACGGCTGCCCGGTAACGATACAGCACCTCGAGCTCGACGGCGGCGATGGCGTGCGCCAGCTGAGGGCTGGCGAGCGAATTGCGCTGCGCCTTCGCGGAGAGGTGACAGACCAAGTGCCAGATGGCCTCGCACTTGGAGTGCGCGTGTGGTCGCTGCCTGGTGAGGAGATTGTGGGGGCTGCGCACCAGCGCGCGTCCGTACTAGAACTTCCGGCCGCGGGACCGTTCGCGGTGGACGTGGAGCTTTCCTTGAACGTGGGGCGAGGCATGTACCGCCTGCAGGGCGTAGCGTGGGATCGTGCGCTGCACCGCGAGTGGCTACGCGGGCCTTCATTGCTCGTATCGGTGGATAGCCCCGACGGTTCGGCAGGCCGCGTATGGCTGAATCCACGCATTGAGCGATCCAGCCCGTGAACGATCACGACGCGCTGCTGTCCGGCATGCAACGCCAGGTGGACGATGCGCTGCGGACATTGTTGGCGCCGGCGAGCGCAACGGCGATGCTGGATTTTCCATCGCACTCGAATGTCGGCGACAGCGCGATCTGGCTGGGACAGCTTGCGTCGCTCGATCGTATCGGCGCGCCGGCGCCTCGCTACACATGCGACTTCCGCACGTACGATCGGCTCACACTCGCTCGGCGAGTCGGCGATGGCGTAATCCTGCTGTCCGGCGGCGGGAACTTCGGCGATGTCTGGGAGAACCATCAACTCTTTCGCGAGCGCGTAATCTCGGACTTCCCGGGAAACTCCATCGTGCAGCTGTCGCAGTCGATCCACTTCCAGAGCGCCGCAAACCTTGCGCGAGCCCGCACAGTGTTCAATCGCCACCCGCGTCTGACGCTGATGCTTCGTGACGCGGCCAGTCTCGCTATTGCACAGCGGGAGTTTTCGGCGTTGTCAGTGATGGCGCCCGATATGGCATTCGGACTACACCCATTGTTCCGGCGCGGCGAGCCGGTGCACGACGTCGTGTGGCTCAAGCGGCACGATCGCGAAGATCAGTGGCCGAGCGAGGCCGCTGTATCCGCATCAGCGCGTCATGTTGATTGGGTTGACGAACATCCAACTATGCTCATTCAGATTCATAACGGCCTGGCGAGAAGGATCGCCGGGCGCTCACGAGTGACCGGAGTCCTGGGGTCGTTACTCTCGAGCACCTATCCCCGCATTGCTCGGACGCGACTGGAGCGCGGGGTGCGGCTGCTCAGTGACGGGCGCGTTGTCGTGACCGACCGCCTGCATGGCCACATTCTGTGCATGCTCCTCGGCATTTCACACGTCGTGCTCGACAACAATCATGGCAAGCTGAGCCGGTTCATGGACGCGTGG
>JALYOO010000283.1 GCA_030856845.1 Gemmatimonadota bacterium | reverse complement strand
CCAGCAGCGCCTCGCGACGCGCTTTGATTTCCCGGGCCGAGAGCCGCTCCGGCCGCCGACGCACCTGTCGCAGCTTGGGTGGCGAAGATGGATTGCGTTCGCGCATGTGTCACCTCCACGAGGTTGTGAATGAGTCATTACGCCTCCGGGCCGTCGTTCGGAAGGTCCCGGTTGCGTCGAAGAATGCAGCTGGAACGCTGACAATCGCAATTGATAGGAGCTGCGCTAGAGGTGAACCGGACGCGTTGGTGGTGAACTCCTAAGAAGCGGTCATACGCGTGGTTTAGGTGCGCCGCCAGGATCGCCGCCTTCAGTTGATTGCGCCTCGGAGTGAATTCGGACAGGTCACCATACGAGAGGCGCGATTGCTGGAACGCTCCCGCGGGCAGCCCGCGGCAGTTGCTGTTCAGATGAATCAGCGTGCTTTGCACGATCAAAGCGTATGTCAGATAGATACAGGTGCTGGGTCGATCACCATCGCGGTGCTGCCGGAAGGAGCGAAGTCGCCGACGCGGTTGGATCGATTGCCAAACGATTTACCGAAGTTGAAGAAGTGGCTGGAGCGAGTCTCACGCGACGGAGAGATTCGCGCGTGTTACGAAGCGAGTGGTGCAGGTTACGTGATTCATCGTGCGATGAAAGAGTGGGGTTACGAGTGTGAGGTCATCGCCCCATCGCTCATTCCTAAACGACCAGGCGTCCAGCGAAAACACGACGAGAGAGATGCCGCCGACCTCGCTCGCTTCTACCGGCCGGTGAGCTTACTCCGGTTCGAATTCCGAGCGAGAGTGATGAGCGGGTACGTGATGTCGTGCGCTGCCGCGAAACGTTTCAGAAGGAGATACTCAGGTCTCGTCACTACATCCTCAAATTCCTGGCCCGTCGCGGCTTCGTCTTTCATGAAGGCACCAACTGGTGCAGCCCGCACCTTAAGTGGCTGCTGCATCTGACTACCGAAAACAGCCCGCTCGAACAGCACGACCGCCTGATCTTCCGCGAATACCACGCACTACTGCTCTACAAGCTCGAGCGGCACGACGAACTGGATCGGCAGATCGAACAACTCGCGCTGCTTCCGCACATTGCACCGATGGTCGAGCGACTACAGTGAGGCGAACGGCTCGATTGCCCCAATCTCGGCAACAAGGAACAGAGCACCAAAGAGACCCACCCCCGGAATCGTGTGCAGACGTTCAATCGTCGGGTGATCGCGCCGGAGGCGCTTGACCTCCTCGTCAAGCTCACGTATCTCGGTCGTGAGCGCATCGTGCAGTCTAAGCAGGCGATCAACCTGGTCGCGGAGTGTTGGCGAGAGCGGAATCGTCGCCAGCCAGGCACGACCAGCGCGACCGTATAGATCCGACCGCGGGAAGAGCAGATTCTCTGAGGTCAGCCGGCCATGAATGCGATTCTTTATCTGTGTGCGCTGCCTCACCAGGAACGCGCGACCGTGAAGAAGCTGCCTGCGACGACGCGTGTCAGGATCAGGAATCCAGATCCCGGGAAAGAGATTCACGCGCAGCAATTCCGCGAGCTTTCTTGCATCGATGGGGTCGGTCTTCGACCGTGCCTGCCAGATGAGCTTCACCTGACGAGCGTCAGCCACGCGTACGGCGTATCCCGCCGCCTCGAGCTGATCGTGCAACCACTGCCAGTAAAGAATGGCTTCCATTCCGACTGTCACCGGAGCGGCAAAGGGCGGCGAGGAAGTCACCAAGCGCTTCGAGTGAGACGGGCATACGGCGTACCTCGCCGAGTATTGCACCGCCAGGGTCGAGGGCGCATGCCGTGATGTAGCGCTTATGCAGATCGAGTCCGACGAAAGTCATGGCAGCCTCCGAAACGAGTTCTTCCTGAAGCTGTGCTCATCTCTCCTTCGCGGCGACTAGCCGCGACTCAGCATGACTTTCAGTTTCATTAGTCGTGTTAGGCATCAAACTCACGAGAGCCGCCTTGTTCCAAGAAAACGACCCTGAGATTCAAACACTGAGCCGCGAACAATGCCAACACGGCCAGAAGATGGGCCAGTACTTCTAGTTGGCGTCATCGCCGAAACGCCGAAGCAGAGAGCGAATACAAGTCGAACGCGCCATCATCGCGCTGCAGCGCAGCGACGACCTCATCTATCCGATCGAGCATTAGATACGTAACGCCAATCGATTTGGTTGCCGGTGCCGCAGATTCGAGAGATACAAGCTTTCCATTATGCGGCCGAGGCCGTCTTCGCGCCGTTGTATTCGCCCGATCACACCAGCCGAGCGGCCAGCATCGTCACGTCATCGTGCGGATCCGAGTGCCGCCCGAATGTCTCCAGGGCGTCGAGCACCGCGCGCACCAGCTCCGAGGCGGGACCGCTGCGCTGGGCCCGCAGCACCTCGCGGAGCCGCTGCGCGCCGTATACCTCGCCGGTCGGGCTGTGGGCCTCCACCAAGCCATCGGTGAAGGCGAAAAGGGAGTGACCCCTCTCGAGATTGCGCGTCACCGCGGTGAAATGCGAATCGGGGAACATCCCCAGCGCCGGCCCGGTCGGCCGCAGCTCCTCAATGCCCCCATCGGGCGCAATGACGAGCGCGGGCTCGTGGCCGGCGTTCACATAGACTAGCTCACCGGAGTACGGTTCGAGGGACGCGAGGAACACCGTTGCGAACATGTTCGTCCGCCCGTGGAGCCGCGCGATATAGTCGTTGGTGAAGCCGGCAACGCGCGTCAGCAGGTCGGCCGGGGAGGCCGACTGTATCGCCTGCATCACCATCGTGTGGCGACCGCCGATCATCTGGATAGCGCCGCCGCCCACGGGGTCGGCGGAGGCGCGGATCAGGCTCCGGAAGAGCGCCATGAACAGCGCCGCGCCAACGCCCTTGTCGCACACGTCCCCGACTACGAGGATCACCTCGCCCGACGACAGCAGGAAGCAGTCGTAGAAGTCACCCGAGACGTCCCGCGCAGGGCGAAGCGCAGCCTCGAGCTCCATGCCCCCCACGTCCGGGAGGGACTCGGGCAGGAAATCACGCTGGATCATCCGCGCTACGGACATCTCGCGCCGTAGATTCTGGCCGTCCTGGAGGCGCCG
>JALYOO010000272.1 GCA_030856845.1 Gemmatimonadota bacterium | reverse complement strand
CAAGCGCCGCTGCTCCAGCAGCCGCAACCTTCCATCCACTCTTCCCACCGCGCCCTGCATGCGTAAGTCCCGCTATCACAAGCAAGCATCCCGCCACTTGCAACAGCCACCCCGCACCCCACGTGGTACCGATGATCATCGGGAACATCGCTGACACGACAGATTGATTCTCGCCGTGCATCGCATAGGACTGGGCAATCAGCCGCGTGAGAGCAAGGAGTCCGAGCGCAATCGCCGCCAGCCTCGCGAACTCCAGGGCGCGGTTGGGCAGCGCCGCGAGCAGCGGCGAATCGGGATGCTTCCTGCGAAGCAGCCCAAGGACAACATATCGGAACGCAAAAGCTCCGATGAGGATAACGAGCGCCACGAATTGGCCCCACCGAATCGCGACATAACCGGGTGACTCGGCGTCAAAAGCCCGGCCGGATGGCATCGAGACTGAGTCGTGGTGCATTTCCATCGGCGGCATGGGTGCGGCTGCCGGTGGCGCCTCGGTAACGCCGAGCGGAGTCGGTACGACGATGGCATCCTGTGCGAGGGAGAACGAAATCACTCCCGTAACCGGATGGCCATCGCGGCCCGCGGTTTTCCAGGTGATCACGTAGCGGCCTGCCGAAAGCTTCGATTCGCCGACGCGAACGACAACGACATTTGCGCTCGCTGCCGGTTGACCCAGTGCGATGGCGCCGCCTTCCGGACCCGTCAACCGGACAGAGGTAAAAGCCAGCTCCGGCCGTTCGGCGAACTCCAGCCGAAGCTCGCGCAATGGTGCCTTGACGACTTGCCCGCGCGACGGGCTCGAGCTTTTCAGCCCGCCGTGTGCATACACAGAAGTCGGCGAGGCAAGCAACAGAACACACGCGAACGCGATGCGTCTGCCTCGCGCGGATCTGAATCTCCGCGCGAGTGGACCTCCGCACTGGTTCATTTTTTCGGAGGCATGGGCATCTTGCTGTGATCCATGCCTGCCATGGGATCAGGTTTCGGGGCCGGTTTTTTTGCGACTGGCTTCGCAGGTGCCTTCACTGGCTTTTTGGCCGCTACCCCGGACGTGCTGGTGGCTCTCCGCGTACCGGTTGACCGCGCCGCAGGCTTGCGGGTGGTCATCGCCTTGCGCGCGGTAGCATCCTTCGACGGACGCGCTTTCGTCACCGCACCCGAAGCCATGTTTGCCATCATGTCGTCCATCATCCGCTTCAGCGAGGGATTGGCGTTCACACGAGCACGGATCACCGGATCCGACATCATCGCGTTGTGCATTGCGGTCATCTGGGCGGCGTGATCTCCATTAGCGGCGGACATTCCCGGCATATTCGTCTTGCTGCCCATGTCCATGCCGGAGTGATCCATTCCTTTGGCCGGGGCAGCCTGCCCCTGAGCGGGCGCACCTGCGGAAGGCGTCATCCCGGCCATGTTCGAATGATCCATGCCGGCCATGCCGGCTGCCGCCTTACCTGTCGCCCCACTCATCCCGCTCATGGATCCGTGCGCCACTACGGCGCCACGCTCGACTGTCGGCTGCGGAAAACCCGCGAGGAAGCCTCTCACCGGGCCGCCCATGTTGGCAATGCCCATCCCGGCGGCCATCCCCATCCACTCCTGCGGCGTCATCGCGAACGACACGTTGTCCCGGTAACGCCCGGCCGCGAGCATGATCGCCGCTCGCTTCTGGTCACGCGGGAGGGCAGGGTTCGCGAGGATATCCGAGATGACATCGTGCATCGCGTGAAGGTTGTCGAAAATGATCGCTGCCTCTGGGTATCGCGCCGTGAACAGAGGTGCCACGGCAGGCGACATGGGCATCAGGCGCGGCATGTTCGACGGGGGATTCTCAATCATCTGGCGGAACCGGGCGACCGTCGCGATAACCCCGGTCTGACGCTCATCCTTGTTCCTTCCGGCGAGAAGCGGCTCATACAGTCCGATCTGGAGCCAGTGATACGCCCATATCAGGCCGTTGAACTTCGGATATTTCCTGCGAAACGCGAGTGAGTAAGGCTGCCCTTCCATGAGCTCCATGCTCTTTGGCACGGAGCTGAAAGCGAGATCTTTTCGCGTCTTGTAGTAGCGAACCAACTCGTGCACGCGGGCATCTTTCTGCGAGACCGTCAGGCGCTCATCTGCCCACGCATCATAGATCTGGCGGTGCAACAGGTGGGCCCAGTCGAACATCATTTTCGCTTCGGGTGCCAGCTTGGCGTAGGCGACCTCTATCGCTGCCTCCTCGAGCGGAAGGTTTGGGGGATGAACCAGGAGCTCGCGAGTTATAAAGTTGTATTCCTTTTCTTCCAACAGACTCGCAGCGGCATTGGGTTCGGTCCACAGCCTTTCGTAAAGGATCGCATGCCCGTAGTCGAACGCGTTGAACAGGCGATCGCCCGCGGGATAGTTGTGCCGGAACTGCCAGTTCGAGCTACCTGGCAGATAGAACTGTTCGTAGGTTGTCGACCATTGCGCGAAAGCCCGGGACGGAGACAATGCCATGGATACCCCCGCCAGAGCAACAGCAGCTGCTGCCAGAAGGGTTTGCGATCCCGATCGGCGCGTGCGCGTGGTGATGCTCCTCGAAATCGAGATTCCCGCGGCGTGATGTTTCATGTTTCTATCCTTCAGCAAGTAGGTGCTGGTCGAGTGTCGCAGCATGGTCACGCCCCCGGGAAAAAGGAGCGTATAGCAAAGGCCCGTGAGAGTCCGAAGGTCAGGAACCAGCTTCGGCTGTCACCGCTCAGCTGCTTCCCGATGCCGCCATCGATATTGAAGTAGGGAGAAAGCTGTTTTCTCAGACCGATGGTCGTATTCCATTGAACTTCATCGCTCCCGTCGCGAGATCGGCTCGCGAAAACTTCCCCGCCGATCAGCATCGAACGCAGGGGAAACGTGCGATCGACGGCAAGGCCAGCAAGCCAGCGCGACACCTCTACCGTACCACCCGCCTCGCGCTCGGAGGCAAGAGACGTCTCACCGCCATCGCCACTCCCGAATGTGTATTGCCCATTCAGGTGGAAACGCGCCCATTTGAACGTTCGGGTGGCGATCCCCGTCGCCGAGAAAACTGCTTCATCCGGGCCGAAGGCACCGACGGGCAACAGTACGTCGCCCACGATTCCGAGCGCGGGAAGCGTTCGCGTCTCGACGTTCAGATTGTGCAGCGCGGAGATCTCGATCCCGGCAATCCCCGATTTTCTTCCGCCGCGACCCGTGTCCACATAGGACAACGGGGCTCCGATCTCGATATGAGTACGGGGCAGGATGCCATAGGCTATCTCCGGCTCGATGCCCCACTGATAGATGCCTCCAGCAGTGCGCTCGAGGCGGACGGGGGCGAGCTGCAGCTCGAAGGCATACCGCTCGGTGGCGTAAGCATCTTCAACGGTAAGGGGCCGGCCCTTGTCCGTGTTGTAGTAATCGGTCTGGGCCGACAGAGCTCCAGGAAGCGCGATCGCCGAGAAACTCGCGCATGCGAGTAACAGGACGAAGACGCTGCGGCGATGGCCCCGGATTCGTGCGCGGTCCCGCGGGGTTGTTGTGGATTGAAGCCTTATCGGATTGCCTGGCATTTCCCCACCTCTGGTGAACGGAACCGTTGGGGGGCTTTCTACGCCAGCCACATCGGTTTTTACTCCGTGTAAAGATACCCGTAGGAATGGTCGCGGTTCCGTCGTAATGCACCAGAGGGTCGCGGCCCGATCGGTTGTATCAGGCCCCGCTGATGGCTGGCTTTATGCCGGTTAAAAGTAACGTATCACACGGAGTGCGGGCAGCGACTGCCTGTTCGCTCGTCGCTCCAACCGCCGCAAAAAAGGTGTGTCAGCGCAAGGCTTTCCGCGTGCCGACAGTGAGTGGTTTCGCCCACATGAGCGGACTGAGCCGCAGCAACACCGGACATCAGAACGAGGGCAACGGACAGAAACGCGCCGCCAAGTGACAGCCTGGTGACGTGGGTAGGCAACGGAGTGTCCTCGCCGGCAAGCCTGCGAATCCTGCGGTCGAGCAAATCAGGGCTGTCGAACCCCACAGCACCAGCGACTGCACGGGACGACCGGTAGGAGGCGAGGCGCAGAATCGCCGATGCAAGAACCAGCGGGTCTCTCGCGCCCGCCACATCGTCTGCCCTGATTTCCGCCTCGGCCGCCATGTCATCGGCCAGACTGCGCAATGCGGGGATCCAGAACAGGGTGCAGCTGAGGAAGCGATAAATCGAACGCCATAGAGGATCGCGTTGCGCGACGTGCGCGCCCTCGTGCGCTAAAACGAGCGCAAGCTCACCCGCGCTGAGACGATCGGCTATGCCAGCCGCGACATAGATGCGGGGAGAGATTGCTCCTGCCGTGAAGGCCGGATTCGGAAGTCCGGGCACTACGCGGATGATGCGCGTATCGACGCCGGTCAGTCGCGCCGCCTCGGCGATAGGGTCTCCGTCTACTGGAACCAAGCATTCAAGCGGGGCCAGGACCCGGCTCAGGTTGAGCGAAGCCTGCAACCGGTCCCACAGCGCGTAAGCAAGTCCCGCGACAAGAGCGGCGTGAAATCCCCAGTGAACGGGGATGAACATCAGGCCGAGCGCCTTCACGCAGAGGACTCCGAGGTGTTGCAGCCGAGACAGCGGCTCATCGATTTCGACGATATGGTGACCGAAAATCGGCAAAGTGGTCAGCAACAGCAGAGACGTCAGG
>JALYOO010000245.1 GCA_030856845.1 Gemmatimonadota bacterium | reverse complement strand
CGCCGCGGCCTTGTACGACGGCTCATACACTGCGACTGTCTCTCTCGCGCTTCTCGACGCGGCCACTCTGGTGTTCGCTGCTGTCATTTCTACCTTGAAGAGGTTCGAACGGCTGAATCCGGAAGTCGCTTCATCTGCGGCATCTCCTCCGGCCATCCTCCGATGTCCGTTCTGAGCATTTCCACATTTCCATCTGCGTCGAGGCTGAATGTCAGCAGGTTCGTGCCGTCACGGCGGTCATGCCATTTCACTCTGAACGTATCGAAGTGCCAATGCTCGAGATCGCCCGTCATTCGAGGAGCCATCTCCAGCAGCAGCTTTCCCCTCTGCAGCGACACTTTGGCAGTTCCGTAGAGACTATCCTGATAGGTCCCTGCATATCGCGCTATCGGAAGCGAAGTCCGCGTGCCGCGCACGCGCTTCGCCTCGGCTTCTTTCTGGTCCCGCGCATCGATCGAATCGAACGCCGCTTTTTCATCGAGCGCAACGCGGCTCCAGTCCCTGTCGGGTGCGTTCAGGAACAGATCGAACACCTTGTACATGATCGATTCCCGCAGCGCGTTGCCTTCCATGTTCGTCAGCACGACGACGCCCACCCGCTCTTCGGGAAGAAGCCCGACCATCGCGTTCATTCCCGAAAGATTACCGGCGTGTGACAGCATCTCCCGGCCACGATAGTCCATGACCTGCCAGCCCAGCGCATAACTGCGCAGGTGAGTGAAGGGATTGAACACGCGGTACGCGGAATCGAGCCGCATCACGGTTTGTGGCGTATGCGTTTCGATGAAGCTGCGCTTGCTGACGAGCCGCCGGCCGTTCACCCGGCCGCTGTCGAGCTGAAAGCGCAGCCACCTGGTCATGTCCGTGACATTCGAATTGATCGCTCCCGCCGCCGCGGCGTTGTCGATGTTGGTGTAGGGAACCGCTATCACCTTGCCGTCGACTTTGGCGTGCGGAGTCGCAACATTGTTCAATCCCGGAAGCAGCGTTACGCTGGTATTCGTTGCCGTCATGCCGAGCGGGACGAAGATGCGGTCGCGAACGATGTGATCCCATGACCTGCCTGTCGATGCCGCGGCAGCTTCCCCAGCTGCGAGGTACATCAGGTTGCTGTAGCCGTACCTCGATCGCATCGGCCACGTCGGCTTCAGGTAGCGCACTCTCCGCAGCAGCTCGGCTCTGTCATACGGGGCGCCGCCTGCCCACAACAGGTCACCTCGTGCGAGCCCTGTTCGATGAGAAAGGGCATCGCGCACCGTCAATTCGCGGTTGAGGTGTTCGTCGCCGAACCGGAGCGCCGGCAGGTAGCTGGAGAGGGGCGCGTCCCATTTCAATCGTCCGTCGTCGACCAGCATCGCGACCACCACGCCGGTGAACGCCTTTGTGTCAGACGCGATTGCAAAGAGAGTATTCTCATCCACCAGCTCCGGTTTGCCCAGAGTCCGCACGCCGAAGCCTTTCGCGAACACCACCGAATCGTTCTTGACGATTCCGACCGCGACTCCGGGGATCTTCCATTCGCTAATGGCCGCGCTGATGTATGCATCGAGCCCGGCGAGGGGATCCCGTGCCTGCGCATTGGACGCAATCGGGCAAAGGGTTGCAATGACGATGGCCAGGAAAGCTCGATGTTCCCGCAACAATGACATAGCCAACAAATCTACACGCACGGATTGGCCGGCCGCACGCGTGCGCGTGTCGTCACCGACGCCTGCGGCTAGCTTTAGGCCTCATGGACTTCATGGCCGCGTCAGCTCAGCTGTCATCCAACCCGCTGCTCGCCGCTCTGCTGCTGTTCGTTGCCGGAGTGCTGACGAGCCTCACGCCGTGCATCTATCCGATGATCCCGGTGACCGCGGCGATCGTTGGAGGACAGTCGGTAGGGGAGGGGACGGCGCCCCGCTGGCGAACGGTTCTTCTCACCGCCAGTTACGTCGTCGGCCTCGCCGGCGTATACGCGTCGCTCGGTCTCGTTGCCGGGCTCACAGGCACGCTTTTCGGCGCGATCGGAACGAATCCGTGGCTCTACTTCGCGATGGCGAACCTGCTCGTCCTCGCTTCGCTGTCGATGCTGGATGTTCTTCCCGTCCGGATGCCCGCGTCGCTCGTGCAACGGGCCGCGACCGCGGGAACAGCCGGCCGCGTCTCGGGCGCGCTCATCATGGGGGCAGTGTCAGGGCTCGTCGCCGCGCCGTGTTCCGCTCCGGTAATGGCGGCGGTTCTCACCTGGGTCACGACCACCCAGCGCGCGTTTCTCGGTTTCGTCTATCTCTTCAGCTTTTCGCTTGGGATGTGCGCGCTGCTCGTCGCTGTCGGGCTGTTCAGCGGCAGCCTGGCGAAACTGCCGCGCGCCGGCCAATGGATGGTCTGGGTGAAGCGAGCGTTTGCGCTGTTGATGCTGGGTGTCGCCGAGTACTACCTGATTCAGATGGGAACGCTGCTGATATGACTCGGCGTGGGCGTGCTGTACGACCGGCCTTGAATGCGCGAGATCGAAGAACATGAACCGCCGGCAGTTTCTGGAGTACGGCACGGCCACCGCAGCGGCGATGGTGCTCGGCGAAACGGCGACCGAGCCCGCTCGACTCGACGTCACGACCCACCGGGTGGCGCTCACCGCCATGCCCTCCGTGTCTCTGGCGCTTGTCCAGATAAGCGACCTCCACCTGCCGAACTACGGGCGGCACCAGCGGCGCATCGTGACCGAGGCGGTCGCAAACAACCCGGATGTCATCGTCTTCACCGGCGATTCGATTGACAGGAACGACAAGCTGGGCGTGCTCGACGAGTTTTTATCGGCACTCGTTCCGTCGATCCCGAAGTTCGCCATTCTCGGCAACTGGGAGTACTGGTCCGACATCGACGTCAGGATCATCGGCCGGATGTACGAGCGGCACGGGGTGGAGATGCTGGTGAACCACTCGACACCGTTTTCCGCTCATGGAAAGTCGCTGCGCATCGTGGGATTCGACGACCTCGTAACCGGCAATCCGGATGTGCGTAGCGCACTGAGCGACAACTCTCCAGTCGACGCGGAGCTTCTGCTCGCCCACTGTCCGCAGCAACGTAACTCTCTCAAGGGGCGAACCTCGCTGATGCTGTCCGGTCACACGCACGGCGGGCAGATCAGCATGTTCGGATATTCAGCGTACTTGCCTCGTGGCAGCGGAGGTTATTCGCGAGGATGGTACGGAGCACCCAAGCCGTCCGGTGAAGACAACACAGTCAGGATTGCCGGCGTCGGCCCGAATCCCAGCGAAGGTCCGGAGACGAGGCTCTCCCTCCGATGTACGTGTCGCGAGGCCTGAGCACGTCGCTTGTTTCCGCTCGTTTCTGTTCGATCCCCGAGCTCACCCGGTTTCAGCTCCTCATCTGAGAGGTCGACGACGTCAAAACAAAACGACTATGTCGCGGATTGCGCGGATTGAAGCGGATCAGAGACGTTTTTCGTTTTTGTTTCTTATCCGTTCCATCCGCGAAATCCGTTTCCCATTTTTCACGGTTTCTGAGCGAGCAGGGGAGCTTGTGATTCGGGTGGCGACCGCACCGAGTCAATTCGCGCAGGTGACATCCGCGGTACGATCTCGAATCACTCAAGAGGGCACGGTGTATCTTCCACAATGAATCAGAATCGATCCATCACTGCCCGCTCGAGATTGGGCCTCATGTCTGCCGCCTTTTTCACCGTCATCGGTGCCTTCGCGCTACCGGCGCCGATGGATGCCCAGACCATCGGCATCGCGGTGGGAAAGCGCGCACCCGCAGCGGTGGTGCAGACACTCGACGGGAAATCAGTCGATCTCAGCTCATATGTCGGCAAGACACCGGTGCTGATCGAATTCTGGGCGACGTGGTGCTCCAAGTGCCGCGATCTCGAACCAGCACTGCTCGCCGCACACAAGAAATACGGCAGCAGAGTGAGGTTCGTCGGTGTCGCCGTATCGGTGAATCAGTCACCTGCGCGCATCAGCGCTTACGCGAAAAAACACAAACTTGTTCATGACGTGCTATACGATGCCGATGGAGAAGCGACTGACGCCTACGAAGTTCCGGCCACCTCTTACGTCGTGGTGATCAATCGGCGAGGCGAGGTTGTCTACACCGGGCTCGGTGGCACGCAGGACCTCGAAGCCGCGGTCAAAAAGGCGCTGTAGCGCGAGTCAAGTCAGCTAAAGGGTGTCCGGGGCAGCCGGTGCCAGTTTGTCGATTGCCGCCCCCAACTCATTGTACGCCGCGGCAACGAGTGGCCGAAAGGGCTTCGTGAGGTAGGCCACGCGCCCGTCGCGATCCACAACGTACAAGGCGCGTGTGTCCTGGTTGCGTTTCGCATCGAAGGCGTCGTACAACGCTCCGACCTTTGAGCCAGGGTCACTGGCGAACACCATCGGGAAATCGGAGTCGCGCGCCCATGAGGCGAGCGTCGTATCGGCATCCACACTGATCCCGATGACCGCGACATTCCGGCCGTTGTTGAAGAGGGTGGCGTACTGATCACGGTACGCCTCCATCTGGATGGTTCAGCCCTTTGTCCGTGCCTGGTAAAAGAACGCCAGCACCACCGTCTTCCCTCGGAAGTCCGACAGGCGAACGGGTCGTTGCAACAGGCCGTATCGGGTTGCGCCGGGCAAAGTGAAGTCAGGAGCGACGCTGCCGACTACCAGCGGTGCGGCCGTCCGCGCCTGCTGCGAATCTGCCTTTCGGGCGGTGGCCGCTATCGCGACTAACGCGCTCAGCAACAGTAGGGTGTTTCTAGTCATTCTCACGCCAGGTCTCCGTTCGAATCAATCATACCCCGTTGCGCGGTCATGGGCCACCCGCGGCTCTGAAACCAGGGTCGGTTCAAACCGTACGGCTCAACATGCCGTCAAATAGACGTTCAAGCGCCATCCGGCCTGAATGTGAGTCAATCTCCGCCCCGCGAACTTGAAAAGAGTCTGTGCACTGCTGGTTTTCGCCGCATCGCCCATCGCGGCGCAGCAAACCGCTGTGCCCGCAACTCCGGCATCCACCTATCGACATGAATCCGCGCCTGTAGTTCGCGCGGCTCCGGCTACGGGCCGCATCGAGATTGACGGACGGCTGGAAGAGACGCCATGGGCCGCGGCCGCGCCGGTGACCTCTTTCACGCAAAGAGATCCGAATGAAGGGGCGCCTGCATCCGAGAAAACGGAAGTGCGTGTGCTCATCGGCGACGACGCGATCTACGTGGGCGCGCGCATGTCGGACGAGCCCGGCAACATCCGGCCGCGTCTGTCGCGCCGCGACGAGTCCGTCGATGGCGATGTGTTCGCTGTCTCGTTCGATTCGCGGCACGACCATATCTCCGGTTACTACTTTCGCGTTACTGCCGGGGGAGCAGTGCGCGATGCGCAGATCAGCTCCAACGGCCAGCTGGATCTTTCGTGGGACGCCGTCTGGGAGGCAAAGGTCTCATCGGACAACACGGGGTGGACTGCCGAGATCCGCATTCCGCTATCGCAGCTCGCCTACAACAGGAACGCGAACGCCGTGTGGGGAGTGCAGTTCGAGCGTTACGCCTGGAACAAGCAGGAGCAGGATTTCTTCGCGTTCACTCCGAAGTCCGAGGCCGGCGGGGTCAGCCGATTCGGGCATCTGACGAATCTCGGCACCCTCCCCGCGCCGAGCCGTGTCGAGCTGACGCCTTATGTCAGCACCCGGGCGGAGTATCTCGACATTGCATCGGGAAATCCCTTCCGCGACAAGAGCGAGTATCGAGGCTCCGCAGGGCTCGATCTCAAGTACCGCATCGCCAGCAACATCACTCTCAACGCGACCGTCAATCCGGATTTTGGGCAGGTGGAGCTAGACCCCGCAGTCGTGAACCTCACGGCCTTCGAATCGTTCTTCCCCGAGAAGCGACCCTTCTTCGTTGCTGAACGGGCGCTTTTCAGCTTCGGACAGATTCGCACTTTCAACAGCGGTGGCTCGCCGACGATGTTCTTTTCGCGCCGGATCGGCCGTCAGCCGCAACGGTTCCTCGATGATGACGGTATCGCGTTCATCGACGCCCCGCAGCAGAGCACGATTGCATCCGCGGTGAAGGTGACGGGCAAGACGCGCAACGGCTGGACCATCGGATTGCTCGACGCAGTTACAACCAGAGAGAACGCGGATTACATAGATGTCGATGGACGGCGCCAGGTAGCACAGGTCGAGCCGCTCTCCAACTACTTCGTTGGGCGAGTGACTCGGGAGATGAATCAGGCCAACACGGCAATTGGCGGACTCGTTACCGCGGTGAACAGAGACCTCGAAGATCCGGTCATCGTGCAGCAGCTCCGGCGGAACGCCTACGTCGCCGGCCTCGACCTGAATCATTCGTGGGCCAATCGCGCCTGGCTGCTCGATGCCTCGTTCGCTGGAAGCAGTGTGTCCGGCACGGCGGATGTGATCGCGGCGACCCAGAGATCGAGCGCACGTTACTTCCAGCGTCCCGATGCGAAGAACGTCAGGTACGATCCGTCGCTGACTTCACTGTCGGGATTTGCGGGCCAGATCGCGCTGACCAAAGGATCCGGTCTGCACTGGGGTGGCAACCTCGCATACCAGGTGACGTCGCCCGGATTTGAATCCAACGACCTGGGCTTTCTCCGCACAGCTGACCGTCATGCCTATTCCACCGATCTCCACTATCAGGAGAACAAGCCGGGCAGGATCTTCCGTCGCTGGCTGGTGGCGGGATTCACGAACCACACTCTGAACTTCGACGGGGATGTCAACTACGCCGCCTACGCATCGTTTTTCGAAGCCACGCTACCGAACTTCTCCGGCTTCTTCGTTCGCGCAGACCTGCTTGGTGCGACAATGGACGACCGGCTTACACGCGGAGGGCCGGTCGCGCACGTGCCGGGCGGGTACTCGACTGAGCTGAACTACTTCAGCGACCGGAGAAAGCCAATCACGTGGGGACTCGGCGGATCGCGATCGGGCGACGATGCCGGACAGACAGGCATCGGCGTCTTCGCCGAGCTGGCGGTGCAACCGGCAGCGGGAATCCGACTGACGTTCTCGCCGAGCTTCAACCGCCAGCACTCGCTGTCCCAGTTCATTACGGCGACGACCGACCCGCTGGCGACCTCCACGTTTGGCCGGCGTTACGTGTTCGCCACCCTCGATCAGACTTCGCTTACTCTGGAGACGCGTGCCGACTGGACCTTCACGCCGACACTTTCGCTTCAAGTGTTCGCGCAGCCGTTCGTCGCCTCGGGCGGATATGAGGATTTCAAGGAGCTGAGGGCCGGCCGCACGTTTGATTTCGACGTTTACGGTCGCGACCGCGGCACCATCGCTCTGTCCGACGACGTCTACGAGATTGATCCTGACGGGAGCGCGGCGACCCAGAACTCGTTCGCGATCGGCAAACCCGACTTCAACTTTCGATCCCTTCGCGGTAATGCCGTGCTGCGGTGGGAGTACCGGCCAGGCTCGACTCTGTTTTTCGTGTGGCAGCAGCTGCGCAGCGGCGCGGAGCCGCTCAACAATTTCCGATTCGGGCGCGACTACGGCGCTCTCTTCCGGCAGAATCCGGAAAACGTCTTCACCATCAAGGCGACTTACTGGCTCGCCCGTTAACCCTGGAGGATCAGTGCAGATTTCATCGATTCAGCTTCGCAATGCCGCCCTGGTTGGGGCGCTGATCGTTGCGACGGCATTTATTCCACCTCGCCCGGCCGGCGGGCAGGAGTACACATCACCGCGCAACGCCGACGTCGACGTGAGGGGAGCACGCCGGATTCACATCGAAGGAGCCGCGGGGCTGCTGCGGGTAGAGGGAAGAGCGGGAGCTACTCAGGTGAAGGTCAGAGGCACTGCCGCCACATCGCGCCGCGAGTGGCTGGACAACATCAAGCTCATCGCCGAGCTGCGCGGGGGCGACGTGTTCATCAAGGCGGACATCCCCGACAACGACTCGGGTTGGAACATGCGGGGCGACAACCGCCGCTCGCTCGACCTCGTGATCGAGGTCCCGACCAATCTGCCCCTCGAGGTGGTCGATGGCAGCGGAGAGGCGACCTTCACCGGCATCGGCTCACTCGATCTTCGCGACGGGTCAGGTGGCATCGAGGTCCGTGGCGCCAAGGGCGCGATTCACATCATCGACGGGTCCGGCGGCATCAGCGTCCGCGGAGTCGAAGGCGATGTGACAGTTGAAGACGGCTCGGGTGGTATCGAAGCGCGCGACGTTACCGGTAATTTCACTGTGTCGGAAGACGGATCCGGCAACATCGACATCAACGGTGTCGGTGGAACGATGCGCGTGAAAGGCGATGGCTCGGGTGATATCGACGTTGAGCGGGTGGCCGGTGATTTCATCGTCGACAGCGATGGCGCCGGTACCATTCGCCACGACACGGTCAAGGGAAAGGTCACCATCCCCGAGCGAAGGCGGAGACGCGGCAACTAGCACCTGACAGGAGCTCTAAATGGCGACGTCAGTAACCGCGGTACGCGGCGGAGTTGAGAGTTCCTCCGGTTCGCGCGCGGGCGAAAGCATTCTCGCCGCTGAGTGGCCGATCTACGCCGTGGTGTTCGCATCGGCGTCGATCGTCATCGGACTGGTGTGGGATATCTCGTGGCACCGCACCATCGGGCGGGACACCTTCTGGTCGCCGCCCCACCTGCTACAGCAGGCGGGAGCGATCATTGCCGGACTGAGCTGCGGATATCTCGCGCTCACCACCACGTTTGCGGGTGATGCTGAGGCACGAGCGAAGTCGGTGAGATTCTGGCGCTTTTTCCACGCACCGCTGGGGGCGTGGGTGTGTGTCTGGGGGACGATCATGATGATCACGTCCGCGCCTTTCGATAACTGGTGGCACAACGCGTACGGGCTGGACGTAGAGATCATCAGCCCGCCCCATATCGTCCTCGCGTCCGGAATGATCGGAGTGGAGCTCGGCGCAATGCTGATGGCTCTTGGCGCGCAGAACCGCGCGCGGTCCGAGAAAGCTCGCAGGCGGCTGGGCACCATCTTCGCGTTCGCCGCCGGGACGATCATCGTCATGGTGGCGATCATGATCACCGAAGATGCATCGTTCCCCAACGACATGCACAGCTCGTCGTTCTACAAAGCGACCGGCCTCATCATCCCCGTCTTTCTGGTCGCGTTCGCCCGCGCATCGCGGCTCAGCTGGCCGGCTACGCGAATCGCGATCGTCTACATGCTCATCTCGCTCGTCAGCATCTGGGTGCTGCAGCTCGTTCCGGCGCGGCCTATGCTGGCTCCGATCTACAATGCCGTCACACACATGGTGCCGTTGCCGTTCCCGATCCTGCTGTTTGCGCCTGCGATGGCATTGGATGTCCTCATGCGGCGCTTCGGGGAGAACCGTGACTGGACGCTCGCGATCACCATGGGGGTCGCGTTCGTTGCGGTGATGCTGGCCGTTCACTGGTTCTGGGCGGAGTTCATGCTGACTCCGTACGCCAGAAACTTCTTCTTCGCCGCCGACCAGTGGGATTATACCAACCGGCTGGGACCCTGGCAGTATGAATTCTGGAATCTGGACAGGGATTCCGCTGGCAAGTTCAGTCCTCTCGGTCTCGCCCAGGGTCTCGCAGTTGCAACCGCAATGGCAGCCGCCTCATCGCGCCTGGGATTGTGGTGGGGCAAGGGCATGTCCAAAGTGCAGCGTTGATTCGCTCGTTCGGGCGTACGCTGGGAGTTGCGCTTCTCTATCTCGTCGGCGCTGCGCACGTCGGCAGTCCCGACACATGGTTCGAAGGCAATGCGGGGCCGTATCGCGTCACCGTTCAGGTCGTACCGGCGGGCGTCGTTCCTGGAGTGGCCGAGGTTTTCGTTCGGGTAACCGGTGAAGCGGCGACGGGCGTCAGCGTTCACGCGAACAAGTTCGACGCTACCGGCGGCGCGCCTCCGCCCGAGCCCGCAACTGCGGTAGCTGGAGACCCGGGACTCTACGCTGGAAAGCTGTGGATCATGAGCGGCGGTTCGAACAGCGTCACGGTCACTGTGAAAGGAGCAAAGGGAACCGGGACCGCTGTGGTGCCGGTGGTTGTCGTCGCCTATGCGCGTCTTGGACTCGACAAGCCAATGGCGGCCGGCCTCGCCGCGATGGGTTTGTTCCTGTTCGTCGGGCTCGTCACCATCATGGGAGCCGCCGTCCGAGAGGGTGTGCTGGCCCCCGGCGAGATTCCCGGCTCCGACCGCAAGCGCAAGTCGCGTATTGCGATGGCAGTCACCAGTGTGGTGCTGGTTGCTCTGCTTTCGGGCGGGTGGAGATGGTGGAATGCCGAGGACACGGCGTATGTGAATGGCATGTTCAAGCCGTTGTCGGCCAGCGCCAGCATCCGGGAGGAGGCCGCCGGCCGAGTGCTGAGTCTTTCCATTGTCGATTCGGCATGGGTGCATCGAAACGACACCGCCTGGCTCAGGCAGAGAGGCTCCAGCTCGTGGACGCCTCTGGTGGAGGATCACGGCAAGCTG
>JALYOO010000239.1 GCA_030856845.1 Gemmatimonadota bacterium | reverse complement strand
CGACGACGAGCATGCGCTCCTGCGATTCGCTGAGCAGCAGCTCGTACGGCGTCATGCCCGCTTCGCGCGCCGGTACCTTCGTCGTGTCGATCGTCACGCCGACATCGCCGCGCTCCGCCATCTCGGCGGATGACGAGGTGAGGCCCGCCGCCCCCATGTCCTGGATCGCGACAATGAACCCGCTGCGGATGAGCTCGAGGCTTGCCTCCAGCAGCAGCTTCTCGGTAAATGGATCGCCGACCTGCACGCGCGGGCGCTTCGCCTCACTCGATGCGGAGAGGTCCTCCGACGCGAACGAGGCGCCGTGGATGCCGTCACGGCCCGTGCGCGCGCCGACCGCGATGATCGGGTTGCCGACGCCTTCGGCGACGGCGCGCATGAGCTCCGACTCCTTCATCAGCCCGACGCACATGGCATTGACGAGAGGATTACCCTCGTACGACGGATCGAACATCACGACGCCCGCGACCGTCGGGATGCCGACGCAGTTCCCGTAGTCGCCGATGCCCTTGACGACTCCGGCGAAGAGATACCTCGTTCTGGGGCTGTCGAGAGAGCCGAAGCGAAGCGAGTTCAGCATCGCGATTGGCCGCGCGCCCATAGTGAACACATCGCGCAATATTCCGCCGACACCGGTCGCTGCGCCCTGATATGGCTCCACCGCCGATGGGTGATTGTGCGACTCTATCTTGAACGCGACAGCGAGCCCCTCACCGATGGAGATGACTCCCGCGTTTTCTCCTGGACCCTGGAGGACATACGGCGCGGCGGTGGGAAGCGTCGCGAGAAGACTTCGCGAGTGCTTGTAGGAGCAGTGTTCGCTCCACAACGCGCTGACAATACCCAGCTCCGTGAAAGTCGGAGTTCGGCCCAGCATTCTCACGAGACGATCGTACTCGTCAGAGGTGAGCCCGTGCTCCGCTACGAGCTCCGGAGTTATGACGGGGTCTCCCGCCCGCGGTCCCGGCGTGGCGCTCACGCCGCAACCCGCGCCAGCAGAGATTCGAACACGCCAAGCCCGTGATTGGATCCAAGCAGGTTGTCCAGTGCCCGCTCGGGATGCGGCATCATTCCGAGCACGTTACCGCGGTCGTTGACGATACCTGCGATGTTACGTTCGGCACCGTTGGGATTGGCTTGAGGTGTAGCGTCGCCGGCACTATCGACGTATCTGAACACCACGCCTCCGTCGTCTTCGAGCTTATCCAGTGTTCGCGCGTCCGCCGTGAACCTGCCTTCGCCGTGGGCGACCGGAAGCGTTATCAGCTCGCCCTCGCCATAACTCGACGTAAACTGCGTCGCGGTCGTCTCGACTCTCAGCGTGACGGGCGCTGAAACGAATCGGAGGTTGGAATTGCGGAGGAGCGCGCCGGGGAGCAGGCCTGCTTCGCACGCAATCTGAAAGCCGTTGCAGATGCCGAGTACGATTCCGCCACGCTGTGCATGAGCCGCAACCTCGCTCATGATCGGGCTGAAGCGGGCGATTGCCCCGGCGCGCAGGTAGTCGCCATAGGAGAATCCGCCCGGCAGGATGACGACGTCTGAACTCTTGAGATCGCGTTCCTTGTGCCAGAGGTAGACCGCCGTTTCCCCTAGCGAATCGACGACCGCACGGTACGCATCGTAGTCGCAGTTGGAGCCTGGGAAGGTGACTATGCCGAACTTCATGCGCTGACGGCGGCTTCGATCTCGAAATCCTCGACGACCGGATTCGCGAGGAGTCGCTCGCACATGGCCCGGACGGAATCGACAGCAGCCGGCTCGCTGTTCGCTTCCGTCTCGATCACGATGTAGCGGCCGACGTGAACGTCTTTCACTCCATCGAATCCAAGCGAGTGGAGCGCTCCCTGTACCGCTTTTCCCTGTGGATCGAGTATTCCCCGCCGAGGAGTGATGTGCACGGCGACGCGAAAGGACTGCATCAGTCGAGCTTCTCCGGCGGAAGCGGAGGAAATCCGCGTGGCGACGGTCTGTCTTCACGCGGATACGGCCGCTTGCGCTTGCGCCGTCGCTGATGCTGTTGAGGATCAGGCGTGATGTCGGGTACAAGGATCTGCGTGTCCTGCTCCAGGTCTTCGTCGGCGTCGGATATCACCGGTACATCTCCTCTCGGCCTCCTGCCTATCAGTCCGAAGAACACGGTTTTTGCGACTCCGTACAGCACGTACAGAACCAGCGCTGGAAAATAGAACTGCTTCTGCAGGACGATCACTCCGATGACGGTGGCCGCCACGACGAGCGAGCCGAGAATCTCGCTCAGCTTTCTATAACCGATGGTTGGCACGGCTGGATACGACACGTTGCTAATCATCAGGAACGCCAGTGCAAGCATCAGGAACCGCAGCCAGAAATGCCACGGCAGATCGCCAAGTATCGTTTCGTTGTAGAGCGAGGTCTGGCTGAACCAGTAGTACGTCGCCAGAGTCATTCCGGCCGCGGGGCTCGGCAGACCGTGGAAGTAACGCTTCGCGCGGCCGGCCTGTTCTACGTTGAACCGCGCGAGCCTGATCGCGGCGCAGGCAACATACAGGAAAGGAATCAGCCACTCCCAGCCTTCGCGGTTGAGGACCGCGAAGTACACGATCATCGCTGGAGCGAGTCCGAACGTGATGACATCGACAAGAGAGTCGAGCTCCGACCCGAATCGCGAGCCGCTTCCCGTCGCTCGAGCCACGCGGCCGTCCAGCGCATCGGCGACGCCACCAAGCACGATCAGCAGCCCGGCGAAGTCAAACTGTCCTCGTGAGGCGGAGACAATTGCGAAGACACCGCAAAACAGATTCGCGAGAGTGAGACCGCTGGGAAGGATGACGACAGCGCGCCGCATGCGTCGCGGGGAGTCAGCCTCGTGGCGCCTTATCACCTCGTCGGCGGGGGTCACTGGGAGGACAGCTCGGCAAGCACTGTCGAGCCAGCCGATGTCAGAGCTCCAAGCCTTACCAGAAGCTTCGAGTCAGTTGGAATGAAGATGTCGACACGTGACCCGAACCTGATGATGCCCATGCGGTCGCCCTGCTTTACAGCCTGGCCCTCGCGGCTGTAGGTGACGATTCGCCGCGCAATGAGCCCGGCGATCTGCCTCACTAAAATCCGGCGCGCTCCTGACTCAATCCCGACGGAGCTCTGCTCGTTCTCCAGGCTGGATTTTTCCGCCGCGGCATTGAGAAACTTTCCCTTGTTGTAGTGCACGTAGCGGACGACTCCGTCTACCGGATAGCGGTTCACGTGCACGTTGAACACGTTCATGAAGATGGACAATCGGATGGCTCGCCCCTGTACGAAGCTGGGCTCGTCGACTTCGGTGATCATGATCAACTTTCCGTCGGCGGGAGCGACGACGATTCCGGCACCGCGATCACCGGCGCGCTCGGGATCGCGAAAGAAATAGGCGACCCAGAGAGCCAGCAGTGTCATCACTACGGCGAGCAGCCAGAGGGTCCACGATCGCCGTGCGAGTGCCAGCGCGAAGGCGCCGACGGCAAGCGCCGCGGCGATGCCTATGAACGGAAAACCCTCTCTTGCGAAGTTCAATTGGCGTATCCCATGTCCAGCGGCGACAGAGTGAGCAGGCGGTATATCTCGAGATAGCGCTGGCTCATTGCCTCGATGACTCCGTCCGGCAGTGGAGGTGCGGGATGCTCGCCATTCCAGCGCCCCGCCTTTCGCTCTGACAGCAGGTAATCCCGCAGCGGCTGCTTGTCGAAGCTGGGCTGGGGACCGCCCGGGTCGAAGCGGTCCGCAGGCCAGAAACGCGAGCTGTCTGGAGTCAGCACTTCGTCAACTAATATAACACGCGAAGGATCAAATCCCGTTGTCCGCCACGGCCGCGAATCGCCCTCGAAATTCGTTCGCTCCATGCGGTCGGCGGGTCGATCCGGCAGGTAGCCGAACTCCAGCTTCGTGTCCGCGACGATGATCCCCCTGGTGGCCGCGATAGAGGCGCCGAGGTCGTAGACAGCGCGCGTCAGTCTCTCCAGCTCATCCGCGGCGTCACGTCCAACGGCTTGTCGCATTGCGGCAATGGTGATGTTTTCATCATGCCCTTCGTCGGCCTTCGTGGCGGGGCTGAACAACGGCGACGCGAGACGGTCGGATTCCCGAAGACCCGAGTGCAATGGTTCACCAGCCAGCGTTCGGGTCTCGCTGTATTCCTTCCAGGCCGACCCTGAGATGTAACCCCGGATTACGCACTCCACGGGAAACACTTCCGCCCGGCGGCACAACATGCTGCGCCCGGCGATGTCGCCGGCGAAATCGTGTAGCGAAGGTACCGCGGCCATGATTTCGGCAGCGTCTGCAGTAATGAGGTGGTGATTGATATCAGGCGGAAGCTGCGCTACCCACCAGCGCGTCAGCTGTGTGAGGACGGTGCCTTTGTGCGGGACCGGCTCTGGCATCACGACGTCGAAAGCGCTGACCCGGTCGGTGGCCACCAGCAGCACGGTCGTGTTGTCGACCTCATAGACGTCCCGCACTTTCCCCCGCCGCAACAGAGGCAGGGGCAGTGAAGTGCGCGACAACGCCATCAGACGCGAATCTCTTCTTCTTCCACGCCGCTGTCGGAAGAACTCGCCAGCGCGGGCTGCAACACCTCATTGAGAAACTCGTCGACCTGTTCCGCGGACCTCCCGACGTAGTCATGTGCATTCAGCGCGTCGCCGAGCTGCTGTCTGGTCAGCGCCAGGCTTCCGTCGGAGGCAAGGCGCGACAGCAGGTCATTGCCGGCCGCTCCCTCCTTCAGGGAGCGCGCAGCCTCCATGGAATGAAGCCGGATCGCTGCGTGCGCAGTCTGCCTGTCTCCGCCCGCAGCAACCGCGCGCACGATCAGCTTCTCGGTCGCCATGAACGGCAGCTCCATTTCGATGCGCTGCCGAATGCGGGCGGGATACACTTCGATGCCGGAGGCAATGTTCTCCATCAATGTGAGAATCGCGTCGGTGGCGAGAAAAGATTCAGGGATTGTCAAACGCCGGTTGGCGCTGTCGTCAAGGGTGCGCTCGAGATATTGCACGCTGTGCGTCTGATTCGCGTTTCCTTCAAGAGAAAGCACGAAGCGCGAAAGCGCATTGATGCGCTCGGAGCGCATCGGGTTGCGTTTGTACGCCATCGCTGACGACCCGATCTGCTCATGCTCGAACGGTTCCTCCAGCTCGCCAAACGACTGGAGAACGCGCATATCGCTCGCGAACTTCGCGGCGCTCGCTGCGATTCCTGCAACTGCTGACAGGATCATCGCGTCGATCTTCCGGGTGTATGTCTGACCGGTCACAGCGAGCGAAGTCGCGAAATTCATCTTCGATGTCACCAGCCGGTCGAGCTGGCGAACCTTCTCGTGATCGCCATCGAAGAGCTCGAGAAAGCTCGCCTGCGTACCGGTCGTTCCTTTGACTCCCCGAAATGGCAGAGTAGACCGTCGGTAGTCGATGTCCGCCAGATCGAGGACGAGATCCTGCATCCAAAGCGTAGCGCGTTTGCCGACGGTCGTGAGCTGCGCGGGCTGAAGATGCGTGTACCCCAGGGTCGGCTCGCTTCGCCACTTGCGGGCGAACGCCGCGAGAGCCGTGAGAATGCGAACGATGCGGCCGCGAAGCAGCTCCAGTCCGCGGCGCATCAGGATCAGGTCCGCATTGTCGGTGACGAACGCGCTCGTCGCACCGAGGTGGATATACGCCTTGGCTGCCGGTGCTGCGTCGCCGAACGCCTGCACATGCGCCATCACATCGTGACGAAATCGCCGCTCGTACGCCGCCACCGAATCAAAGTCGATGTCGTCGAGGTGCGCGCGCAGCTGCGCAATCGCCTCCGCGGGTATGTCGGCGCCAAGCTCACGTTCAGCCTCGGCAAGTGCAAGCCACAGGCGCCTCCACAGTCCGTACCGCGTTGTCGGGGACCAGAGCTCGAGCATCGCCCGAGAGGCGTATCGTTCGGCGAGCGGTGACGAGTAGATATCGTGCATCTACTGGATCACGAACTCGGTCGTGTACACCTGACCTTGCCGCTCGATGTACATGACGATGGCCCCCCGCCCTCCATAGTAGTCCAGCGCACGCGCGGCGGACTCGGCGTCGGCGATGGGCACCCTGTTTATCTGGAGTATCACATCACCCTGCTGGATACCGAGCTGCTCTGCGACTCGGGCTGAAACGCTTTGAATCAGCGCTCCGCTCACCCGCCGGATGCCGCGCTCGGCTCTGATCGCCGGCGTCAGCGTCACCAGCTGAATCTCGCGGAGCACCGTCACTTTCGGCGCGTTGACTTCTGGAAGATCGCTCACGCGCACACTCGCGCGAATCTCGGTCGCACCGCGCTGGAGCACGAGCGGAACGTCCTCGCCCACGCGCAGCTCGAGGCGCTCCGCCTCCCAGTCGTAAGCGGTTC
>JALYOO010000238.1 GCA_030856845.1 Gemmatimonadota bacterium | reverse complement strand
CCGCAAAGCTGTTCATGGGCGACGTCGGCAGCGGTATGCTGGGATATCTCTTCGCGGTCCTGGCGATCGCGTCGGAGAACGCCGGCGCAGTGCCGTTGTTGACGTGGATCCTTCTGCTGGGCGCGTTCATCTTCGACGCCACGGTGACTCTCGGTCGTCGTATCGCGCACGGTGAGCGGTGGTATCACGCTCATCACAGTCACGCCTATCAGCGCATGGTTCAGGCGGGACGGAGTCATGCTCAGGTCAGCTCGATGGTGCTGGTGATTAACGTCATCCTTGCGTCGCTCGCAATAGTCGCCTGGTTGAAGCCGGCTCTCTTTCTGATCGCGATCGGAGCGGGCGCGCTTTTGCTGTGCGTGTTGTATCTGTCGGTAGAACGCATCAAGCCGATGCGCGCTCAGCCTCGCAGCTGAGCCTGGTGCTCACGGCGGGGCCGAGAGTGGCGGTGATTAGCACATCGGACGGGACAGCGACCTCCAGTCGGGCGCTGGGCGAAATCGACGCACCTCGCGAGGAGACATCTCTTCTCGGGTTCGTGAACGTGCTGCTGCGTCACCGCCTTCTCTTGCTCGCGTGCTCTGCTCTGTGGGGACTTGCTGTCGCGGCGATAGTAGTAACCGAAACACAGAGCTACCGCGCCACCGCTCAATTCGCGCTTAGCCGAGCCCGATCAATAAGCGCGATGACGGGAGTCGCCGGAGAGCTGGGCAGCATCGCCGCCAACACCGCCGATCCGACACAGTCCGTCTCATTCTACGTCGACTTGATAACGTCGCGCGCGATTCTTGGACCGATCGTGCGGCAGCGCTACCGGACCGTGACCCCTGGCGGTACCATCGAAACCACTCTGGCGTCGATTTATGCCGTTCCCCCAGGGTCGCCGGCGATAACCGAGACCCGCGTTGTCGAACGGCTTCGGAGCAGCATCAGCATATCGGCGTCAGGTCGTACCGAGGTCATCGGTATGACGGTCTACGCACCACGTCCGGAGATCGCTCAACAGATCGCGGCGAATATCCTGCGAGAGATGGACGGATACAATCTCGCGCGGCGTCAGGATGAGGCCGCCGCCGAGCGCGTCTTCGTTGAAAAAATCCTCGACGAATCACGCGATAAGCTGCGAGACGCCGAAGCGCGGCTCAGTGAATTCAGACAGATCAACCGCGAATACGAGAACTCGCCGCAACTGACCCTCGAAAACGATCGGCTGGCGCGCGATGTTGAAATGCGTCAGCGGGTCTATACCGGCCTTGCCCAGGCGTATGAGCAGGCGCGTATCGAGGAAGTTCGCGATCTGCCCGCCATCACCGTCCTGGAGCCGGCCGAAGCCGTGCTGCAATCGGACCGTCGTGACGCCTACCGGCGCGTGCTGCTCGGGATGATCTCCGGCGTGATGCTCGGAATAGTGCTCGCGTTCATCGCCGAGAGAATTTCGGAGGTCCGCGGTGCTGCGCCTCCGGCCTTCAGGGAGTACATGAGCCTTACGTCGGAGCTTGCGCGCCCGTGGCGAACAGGTCGCTAGAAATCCGATCGTAGGCCGAGCACGAATGTCGCGTTGACGCGGTCACCGGCAAGGTTTCTGTTGAGCTCGGAGGTCAGCACCACGCGTCCAAGCGCGTCGACCGGCCCGATGAAACGGAGTGCTTCAAGACCTATCGAGTTCATAACGTCGACGGCATTCTCGAACGCCGGTCCCGACTTGTAAGCCCGCACTGCTTCCCGCGCGACGGCACGGGTGAAAAACGCGGTCATGCGTCCGCCTGGTGTGAACCGCTCCACGGCAAGGCTTTGCGCTCCGCCGCTCCCCGGGCCAACGTCCGCCCCCAGCATCTGCCCACGATACGTATGACCCTGGCTCAGCACGCCGTGCAGATACATCTGCCCTTCTCCGCGCGTTCGCGACCCTGATGGCGACTCGTAGCTGAAAACCTCAGCGCGGAGTGCGGTCATCGTACGCCCGCGAAGCCATACGCGTCTGACGCCGACATTTGTCGCAGCGGCGTGATCGGGCTCCAATAGCAGATCGCGCAGGTCAGCGCTGTGATCCTCGCGGCCGTACTCGCCAAAAACTTCAAAGCCGCTGCCTGGTGGCGCCCACCTTAGGAAAAGCGAACCGAGCTGATTCTCGCGCAGCGCGCGGTCGTCTCCCTGGATAGGCACCTCCGATTCCTTCGCCAGGCGGCTCTTGAAAATATTCTGAAAGGGAAGACCGATATTGTGCGACGACACGCCATTGTTGTCGCTCGCCGCATGAAAGAATCGGGCTCCGCCGATCTCGAGCCCGCGCATCCCGCGCGGCTGGAAGGTGCCGATCAGACCTGCCATGAAGCGGGTCGTTCCGGTCTCCGTAAAATCAATGAACGAGCTGGAGCCGCTAACCGGAGAGTAGGCCGATTGGTAGAGCTGGCCGTACACGACCCGTGTGTGCAGTCGCCCGATGCCGATGTTGGCGGGCTTCGACGTCCCGAGGTAAGCGTGCGGAAAGCCTCCGGCATTGTTTCCGAGTATGTAGGGATACTTGTCGGTAGGACCCCACCACTGGCTGGCAGTGGAGATTCCCGCGGCAACTCCAGCGAGATCGAGACGGAGCGTGCTTTCGCCGAAGTCGATGCGGCTGTAGGGC
>JALYOO010000187.1 GCA_030856845.1 Gemmatimonadota bacterium | reverse complement strand
GCAAGGCGGCACAGTTGGGAAATGGGACGAGCTACCTGTCGACGGAGAAATTCGTAATGCGACGGGTACGGGGTCGCTATTTGACTTGTTCGGCGAGTCCGAAGCGTGTCGCACAATCCCGATTGTGGTTATCTGGGCCAACGCTGTGTCCGAGGTCGAAGCACTGGAGACCCTGTTCTCCGATAGTGGTTTCTCCGATGTCGAGGCGTTGGCGAAGGGCATTACCCGTGACATAAGTCTGCGCGGTGGCAACGACGGGCAACGCCCCCGGCTCGACGAATATGCCGGTGCGAAACGGGCGGGCGATCCGGGCTCCAGCGGATTCGAATTGTTCGCGGCATCCGACGTGATCTCCGTCATTGCGGCCCCGGGAGTGGCTGCCGGATATTGCGAGGACGAGGACTGGCGCGATGAAGCTGATTCAATCATCAGGCTGATGATCTCGCACGTCGGGACGATCGGAGGCAGGATGGCCATCATCGACAGCGCTCAGGGACAGTCCGTCGAAGAAGTGCGCGAGATGCGCGCGAAGCTGCCCGCCTCGAACGATGCGGCATTCTATTTTCCCTGGATACGGATCGCGGACCCGGTCACAGGAACCCCGGTCTCACTGCCCCCATCGGGATTCGTTGCTGGCATTTATGCGCGCACGGACATCGAGCGAGGCGTCTCCAAATCGCCGGCTAACGAAATCGTGCGTCTCGCGATCGGATTGGAGACGGCCGTGACCAGGGCGCAACAGGATTTTCTCAACCCCGAAGGCATCAACTGCTTCCGTTTTTTCGCGAACCGGGGAACGGTGCTCTGGGGCGCGCGCACCATCTCGGCCGAGCCCGAATGGAAGTACGTCAATGTTCGCCGCTATTTTGGTTATCTGAAGCGCTCACTCGAGAGCGCTACCGATTGGGCGGTATTCGAGCCGAACGACGAGCCGCTCTGGGGCAAAGTGCGACGTGCGGTCGATGATTTCCTGCTCGGCGAATGGCGCAAAGGGGCGATGGTCGGCAACAAGCCGGAGAACGCGTTCTTCGTCCGTTGCGACCGCTCCACCATGACGCAGAATGACATCGACGAAGGGCGCCTCGTCTGTCTCGTCGGAGTAGCGCTGATACGCCCCGCCGAGTTTGTCATTATCCGCATCGGGCAGTGGACCGCCGACCGCGAACCCTAGCTCGGCTTCCGAGCGCGGGTCGCCACATGACGGATCGGGAGAGTGTGCAAGCGCCTTCGGTCCAGCGGCCGGCATCGCTCGAGCTTGCAGTTTACGTAGCTGAATCGCACTATAGCGCCCACAATGCGACGATTTTTCATGCTTGCAGTGCCGCTCATGCTGGTCGCCAGCCGCGCTGCCGCGCAGACCGAGCTGTACGACGGCCGCCCCGCTTTCGCCGAAGGCGTCGACCTCGGCTACTACCTCTGGCGGGACGGCGACACATGGCGTCTGCGCTGGACGACCAAGGGGCGTATGCGCGCCTTCGGCGGATCCGTTGTAGCTCAGAGTGGCAAGCTCAAGTCGCTCAAGCGAATCGACGTGGAATCAGAACGACGCGTCATCTATCCCGGCAAGAAACTGCTTGTCGTGGTCGGGCCACTTGGACGTTCTCGCGTTGCCGGGGGGCGCGGTGAGGCCGTCGTACAGAATCGCGATCAGGGCAGAGTGGCGCACGACGGTGACAACAGGATCGTGTTCGCCGCGCGGACTGACGACGATGTCGACGGCTTCGATTTCAAGACCGACGATGTGGACGAGCTGCGATTCGTTCTGAATATCGACGGGCGGCCCGCTGGGAATCTCATCGAGGTCGGGGCGCACAACCACAGGCCGGACAGTTTGCCGTTGATCGTGCGCCTCAAATAGACCGTCGATCGGGTGCTGGTCCTCATCGGTCTCATCGGTCTCCTACCGTTATTCTGCTGAGCTCACTAGAGACGTCAGAAGGCCGACGTGCCCAATGACGGCGGAACCGAAACGTCCTCGGTTGTGGTATCACTCTCAATGAAGAGATTGCATCTCCCGGCATTCGCCGCGGCGTTCGTAGCGCTATCCGCGGCCCCGCTTGTCGCACAGCATTCGCTGCCCGCATTGAGCGTGACACCGCTCCGGCCGGCACCGGGGGGAATCGTTCGTGTCGCGCTCGAGCCGGCCGGCGATTCGGTATTGACTATCACCGGTGAGATGGCGGGCGAAGCGCTGCACTTCCGGCGATCCACGCAGTCACTGTGGAGGGCGATCGGCGCAATGCCAGTGGACGCAACGACGGCGACCGTACGCGCGTTCACCGAGTATTCTTCGGGCCGTGTCGACACTTCGCTCGTTTCGATCACGCCACCGGTTCGCGCGCCCTCTACTTCGCGTCCGCGGCGGCTCGCGGTCAGCTCGCGCTTCACACGGCCGCTTGACTCCGCAACTCAGGCAAGAATCGACCGCGAGAACGAGCTTGCACGAGAGATTGGCCGGCGTGCGCACGATGCTCCTCCGCTATGGAGCGCTTCATTTCTACGACCGCGACCCTCAGCCGTCACCAGTCGCTTCGGCTCAGGCCGTATGTTCAACGGAACCGTCAGCAGCAGGCATCTTGGCGTGGATTTTTCCGGTGGAGTCGGAGCAACAGTGCGCGCGGCCAATCGCGGAGTCGTCGCTCTCGTCGATACTTTCTTTCTCGCCGGCAGCGTTGTGTATCTGGACCACGGCGGCGGAGTTGTTACAGGGTACTTCCATCTGTCTCGTACGCTCGTCTCGCCTGGAGACACCGTTGAGCGAGGCCAGCAGATCGGACTTGTTGGAGCGACAGGCAGAGTGACGGGGCCGCACCTGCATTGGTCTGCCCGTTACGGCGCACTCGCCGTGAATCCGGTCGATCTCCTGTCTCTCGGCGCGGACTATTACGGCGCGCGGCGAGAGCGAGAGTGAGCTCGACCGAGCCAAGCCAGAACCCATCGCAACGTTAACGATGTGCGGTGCGGTCGCAGTTTGGTGCGTCGATCGACATGCTCGACAATGCAATGCGAGCCTGTCCCGATGAGCTGTGGAGTGATCGCTCGCGGCAGCCGGAGTTCTGGTACCTCGTTTATCACACGCCGTTCTGGCTGGATCTGTACTTGTCGAGCTCGCTCGAGGAATTCAGTCCGCCGTCACCGTTCACCCTCGGCGAGCTCGATCCTTCGGGCGTGATGCCTGACCGGGTGTACACGAAATCCGGGCAACGTCAGGCATTATATTCAGTGTCGGCGACCGTTTCATCCGGAGACTGTTGCGAGAGGGCATCGGCGGTAAGGCACCGGACCGAGTCGTACCCCGCGAGACCCAGCGTGAGGTCGAGCTCCGCGATGACGTTACGGATCACTTCGCGAACGCCGTCCTCGCCCGCGATGGAGAGACCGTACACGTACGGGCGTCCGAGCAGCACTGCAGTCGCGCCAAGGGCGAGCGCCTGGAAAATGTCTGCGCCGCCGCGAATGCCTGAGTCAAACAAGATGGGAATCCGGCCATTTACGACGCGGGAGATTTCGGGCAACGCGTCGAGCGAGCCAATCGCTCCATCGAGCTGTCTTCCCCCGTGGTTTGATACGACAATCGCGTTGACTCCCGAATCAATTGCGAGTCGTGCGTCGTCCGGGTGCTGAATTCCCTTGAGGACGATCGGAAGTGCGGTCTCGCGTCGAAGCAGCTCGAGGTCGCTCCAGTCCAGCGACGGGCGAGAGTATGTGGCGGCGAATCGCCGAACCGAGCGTCGCATATCGGCGAGAGACAGACCGGCCGCACGGGCGCGGCGGCCCAACTCGACGAGCGCACGTGCCGAAGAAACATTGAGACGCGGCCGGGAACCAGTGATCGGTAGAGGGTCGCGCAGGTGCGACCTGAACACGGGATCGCTGGTGTACTGCGCGATACCCATACCGCGAAGAAAGGGCAGCGAGCCGAGGTCGAGATCGCGCGTTCGCCAGCCGAGCAATTTCGTGTCGAGAGTCAGGACGATCGCGCTGCATCCACACGCTTCGGCCCGGTGGACAAAGCTGCTCATCAGATCATTGGCCGTTCCCCAGTAGAGCTGGAACCACGGCGATGTGCTGCCGGTGGCGCGCGCTATCGCTTCCATCGGAACCGATGCCTGGCTCGAGATGACCATCGGTACACCTTCCTTCGCTGCAGCCCGGGCGACGGCAAGGTCGCCGTCCCGATTAGCGATATCGAGCACACCAATCGGTGCGAGCAGCAACGGAGAGGCGTGCGTCGCGCCGAACAACTCGATGGAGAGGTCGCGGCGTGCCACATCGCGCATCATTCGTGGAACGATGCCGCGCCTGTCGAGCGCCTCGCGATTGGCACGCATCGTAGCGCCGGCGCCTGCGCCCCCGGCGATGTAGGCCCAGGCTTCGGCGGACATCGCTCGCTTCGCCTGCCGTGCGAGCTCCACCGCGTGGGTGGGTACGGTGGGCCGCCTGCCCGCAAGTCCGTTCAGGTAGATGGAGCGTTGGCGTGCCGGGCCTGCGGCTATCTCTTCGTGAGACGAATCAGTCAAGCTGGTCCCATCGCTGCGGGTGATCCTCGCCGGAACGCGATCGCGTCATTCCCGCTGAGCGCGCCGGTAAAAACACGCCGTTTCAATCCCGATCCGAGTTCGAACAAATCCCTTACACGAATTTGATTTGTTTTCGGCAATTATTACCTGGTCACCCGTGACCAAGAGGCCAACCTGGTGAAACCCCGCTGGATTGCGTGCGTAATGGAAGAACGCACGCACCCATACTGGTGCATCTCTGCCGAAACCGCATCACAACTTTTTTCTGAGAGTTTCTCATGAGCCGTACGCTCGCCGCAGTGCTGGCCCTGGCTATGGCCGCCGGCACGCATTCTCTTAACGCGCAACCATCCGCACCGCAGGGCGCAGGCCCGCAGCAGCCACCGGCCGCGATTGGTGAAGTGCGCGGCACTGTCACCGAAGGCGAAAGCAGCTCGCCACTTTCCGGAGCATCGGTGGCGGTTCGAAGCAAGGCGGGATCCGCCCTTGTAGCCGGCGCATTCGTCAAGCCTGATGGAAGCTTCCGCGTTCAGGGCCTCGGCCCGGGAACGTACGTGGTGCGAGTCACCTCCATGGGATTCGGGCCAAAGACGACGGAGGAGTTCACGATCTCCCCTGCTTCAGCGCAGGTGAATGTCGGCAGCATCAAGATGAGTCGCGTCGCGGTCGCACTGCAGGGTGTGGAAGTGACGGCTGAGCGCGCGGCAGTGACGATCGAGCCGGATCGCAACAGCTATCGGGCGAAGGATGTAGCAGCCACCGCGACGAACGCGAGTGACGTGCTGGACGCCGTTCCATCGGTGCAGGTAGACGGCGAAGGCAAGGTCAGCCTCCGTGGCAACGAAAACGTCGCCATCCAGATCAACGGCCGTCCGGCGCCCATCCGGGGACCACAGCTGGCCGCGTACCTCAAGCAGATTCCCGCATCGATCGTCGAGCGTGTAGAAGTCGTTCCGACGCCTTCCGCGCGCTATGACCCCGAGGGAATGGCCGGCATCATCAATCTCGTGCTCAAGCAGAACGCGGATCTCGGAATGAGCGGCGGCGTGACGGTGGGTTCGGCAACCGCCGAGGGCCGCTACAACGGCTCGGGCAACGTCGCCAATCAGAGCGGCCCGTGGACTTTGTTCAGCAGCTATGGGTTCAATTCGGACGATCGCGAGATCGTTGGAATCAACAACCGAGAGCGATATGATGCGCTTCGTATTCCGCTGCTGGTAACCGAGCAGGACATTCTCGGTCAGAACGGTAATGTGGGCCACAACTTCAACAGCACCGTCGACTACAAGCTGACCGATCGCGACGTGCTGACCAATGTGCTGTCGCTCAATCTCCGCAACTCCACCGACAACTCGGTGAGTGCGTACACCGAGCTGAATGGATCCGGCTCGCTGCTGGACCGCTACGACCGCATCCGCGACACCGATGCCAAGGCATTTGTGCTCGACTACACGCTGGCGCTCAAGCGCACCATTGAGCCGCGCAAGCACGAGATCGCGTCCGAGATCCGATTCAACCGCGCCAAGGATGACGATAACACCAACCTCTGGCGTCAATCGCTGGCGAGTCCTTCATCGCGAGTCGAATCGGAAGACAATGACACCGATGCTCTCACCCGACAGGTGATCGGGCAGCTCGACTACACTCGCACTCTCGCTCTTCGGACCAAGCTCGAGACGGGCTACAAGGGCACCGGCCGCTGGCTTGACCGCGACTACGTCGTTCGGAAGGACGCCCTCGGCGACGGTAACTGGCTCGCCAGCAATCTGAGCAACGACTTCAGCTTCGACGAGCAGGTTCAGGCGGCCTATGGCGTACTGAGCCATGGTATTGGCAAGCTGGAGCTCCAGGGCGGTCTGCGCGCCGAATACGCAAGTCGCGATTTCACGCTCAAGAAGTCGTCCGAAAGCTTTCCCTTCAGCTACGCCAGCGTTTTCCCGAGTGCGGTAGCGAACTACAAGTTCAGCGAAGCGACTCAGGCCAAGGTCGCCTATTCGCGCAGAATCAGACGCCCGGGAACCCAGGAGCTCAACCCGTTCCCGGTCTTCTTCGACGTCCAGAATCTTTTCCTGGGAAATCCCAAGCTCAATCCCGAGTACACAGATGCCATCGAGCTCGGGCTTACGCGCTCGGGACAGCTCGGCACTTTGCAGCTGTCGCCGTTCTATCGGCGCACCACCGATATCATC
>JALYOO010000180.1 GCA_030856845.1 Gemmatimonadota bacterium | reverse complement strand
ATCTCACTGACGCAGGATTGCTATTTCAATGGCTGTACCGGTCTCGAGATCAACGACGTTTCGTCGGAGCCCGCGTATAATTTCCTGTCGCCATCGATGGCGTTCGTGTCGGATAATTCCTTGTTCGGTATCACGGGCCCAGTCATGGGCAGGCGCTATCGTTTTCAGGTGACGCCTTCCGTCGGCAACCTGCGCTGGGTGGAGTACCTCGCAGATTATCGGCGGTATGACCCGATCGTGTTCAATACTCTGACGATCGCCACCCGCATTTTGTCGAGCGCTTCGGTGGGCCGGGATGAGTCGGTATTCCCGAAGTACATCGGTCGGCCCGAATACGTCCGCGGCTATGACAAGGCCAACTTCAGCGGCTACGAGTGCACCTCGTTCATCGGCGGCGGTTCGACGTGCAATACCGCTCAGCTCGTTGGAAGCCGTGTGGCGGTTGCGAACCTCGAGCTCAGATTCCCGATCATTCGGCGATTCGATCTCGGATCTCTGCCGGTGGGTCTCCCGCCGGTCGAGGGGCTGCTGTTCTACGACGCGGGTGTTGCCTGGAACGCCGGCCAGGAGGTGTCGCTGTCCAAACCGGAGAATTACGATTTCACGCTCCAGCGCTATCCGTTCCGCAGCTACGGGGTCGGACTGCGCGTGAACCTGTTCAACCTCGCGTTCCTGCGGTGGGATTACGCGAAGCCGCTTGATCAACCCGGACGCAAGGCGAACTGGACCTTCTCGCTGGGACCGAGTTTCTAGCTCATTGCGGCGTCTGTTAGCGCTGGCGCTCGCCGTTGTCGCCTGCAAAGGCGAGCGGCGCGCGTCGGCGGGGGCGGCGGCATCTTCTGCGACGCGCGCCTCGGATGAGATCGTACTTCGCATGCCGCGCGCCGGCGGGACAGCACGTGCTTACATCTACCCCCATCTGGACTCCGTCGCGTGGGCGGTCCAAAGCACTCCTCCCGTCTCCAGTGTCCTGGCGTTCGACGGCGATGCCGGCCTCATCGCGCTGGTCGATGACAAGGGACAGCCACGCCGCATCGACCTCCGTCTCACCCAGACACGCATCGCATCACAATCGAAGCTCACCTCGCTGGCGTCGGTAACCGGCAGTGAGATTTTCGGGGTGACGACCGCTGGATCCGTCACGCGATTGACTCCCAGCGGAGACTGGACATTCAAGCCGCCGGGGAGCGCGACATGGGTTTTGCCTCAACCCGACGGATCGATTGTCGTGGGTTCCAATGACGGCACGCGAACGAATCTCTGGCGCGTGCGGCCGACGGATGAAGAAATCCTCGACAGTGCCTCACTGCCGCGAGTAGGACAGAGCGTTCGTACCCAGCTCGGGGACCGGCTTTACTTCACGGTCGACAGCGGACTGGTGGGAGTGCAGACGCGCGACCTCTCACTCGTGAAGAGCGTCAGGTTCCGCCAGCCGGTGCAGGCCATCGCGCCTACTCCGAGCGGTGACAGGTTGTACGTTGCCTTGCGTGGAGAAGCCCGTCTCTCAGTCGTCGACAGGTACGGTGACGCTATATCCGGCGCCGTCGAGCTTCCCGGCCCGGTATCGGAGCTGCGTATGGATCCTTTTGGCCAGCAGATTCTCGCCCGACCGGCATCCGGCGGTGATTCGGCCTGGGTGATCGGCGTAGGTAACGATCGCGTTTCGGGTACTGTCGGCACGGCGTGGCGAGCGGATCTTCCCGCGTTCGGACCCGGTGCGACTATCGCAACGGTACGCGGTGAGGACGTGATCTTCGTCGGGTCGCGCGACCTTTGTCAAATTCGACTCTTATCTGGCGGTGCAAAGGATTTCTGGTATTTCTTCACGTGGAATGGATTTCGACCCCGATCAGCGGACCTCGACCAGCCCGTGATCTTTGGATCGCGGGATACCGTCACCGTCGATTCATTGGCATCGATGACGCCTGATAGCGTGACCCCGCCATCCCCGCCGTTGCGAGACGCAGCACCGACAATGATCGAGCCGCCGGCATCTTATCCCCTACCCGCACCGTCCTCGCCACCAGCGCTGCCGGCCACGGGATATGTCGTTTCTTTCGCCGCTGTGTTGACACAGCAGAAAGCAACCGACCTCGCCGCGGCGATCACCGTGAATGGCGCGCACCCCCGTGTTGCGCCGAGCCAGTCGGGATCGACGATGATCTATCGCGTAGTTATGGGGCCGTTCGCGACGAAGGATGAAGCCGACCGCATCGGCCGAGACTCCGGCCGCCAGTATTGGGTGTACGAGTCGAACCGATGACGGTGCCGCCTCTTCGCGCACCGGCTGGTTCGTACGAAGGTGCCGGACGACAGGTCGCAGTCGCCGTGCGGGGATGCTCCGCGATCGCGGTAGTATCGGAGGATACGCTCGCCGCCGGCCACGTCGCGCTGGGCATCGGCCTGGCAGAAAGCGCTCACCGGCTGGTGATGATCGCCGATCTTGCGGGAGAAGTCGCCCCGCTCCAGTCGCTCGTTACCGACGACGATTCTCACGGAGTCTATGACAGCTTCGTTTTCGGCACGTCCTTCGGAAAGCTCGCTCGCGAGGTAGATGGAGCCAGCAATCTTTTCATAATGCCAAGCGGAACGGAGTCTGCGGCCACCGAGGAGATCATTGGCAGTCCGCGATGGAAGCACTACGCGTCGGAGTTCGCCGAGGCCGATGAGCTGCTGATACTGGTTGCCGCCGCGAATGCGCCAAGCCTCAGTGCCCTTGCCGCAAATGTGGATGGACTGGTTGTCGTCGGATCAGATCGGGTCGATGGCGCCGGTTCGGCGAAGATCATTTCGCGCGTACCGCATCCGGTGATCGTTCCGCCGCCGAGGCTCAACCTGGCTCCCCCACCGGAGCCATGGAGCGCGAACAAGATCGGCTTCGCCGCCGCCGGACTGCTGGCGCTGGGCATCGCGGGCGGCGCTTACTTCGGGCGCAGCGCCGATCGCACAGCTTCACCTGCCGCGGCTGGCGCCCCCGCCGTTGTCGATTCCACCGCGGGAGACAGTGCGCGCCAGATCCGGGCTGCACCAGTGGTGCCCGTGGTGAATCCGCAGGATTCTGTCGCTGCACTGGCATATGCGATCGAGATACTGGCCGCGAACACACTGGAGGGCGCTACTTTTGAGCTTGAGCGACATCGAGCTGCGATGCCCGCAGCGACTATGTCCCTCGTTCCAATCGGCGATACGGAAGTCACATGGTACAAGGTTTTTGCGGGCGCGTTCGAGAATTCGGGAGAAGCAGAGCGGTTTCTCGCGACGCTGCGCCGTCGCCGCATTGTCTCGGATTCCGGTGGATTGATCGTACGTGCTCCGTTGGCGCTGCTTGTTGACAGCATCGTACCGCAAGGCGGCGTGTCGGCTCGCGCGAGAGAAAAAGTTCAGGAGTACGTCACCCGGGGCGTACCGGCTTACGCCTTGATTCAGCGTGACGGCAGCGCCAGGCTCTACGCCGGCGCGTTCGAGAATCCCCGGCAGTCGTCGCTGGCGGCAACCGCGTTGAGAGTCGCGGGGGTTGCACCCGTCCTGGCTTATAGAACAGGGAGACTGCCCTAGTGCGGCTTACGAAGCTGGAGCTTCAGGGCTTCAAATCGTTCGCCGACGAGACGGAGCTGCTGTTCGAGCCTGGGGTCACCGCGATCGTCGGTCCCAACGGTTGCGGAAAATCCAACGTTTCCGATGCGGTGCGATGGGTTCTTGGCGAGCAGCGCGCTCGTGCCCTGCGCGGCGCGAAGATGGAAGAAGTGATCTTCCAGGGATCATCGGCGCGTCGTCCCGTCAACATCGCCGAGGTTTCCCTCCATTTCGAGAACGACGACGGGGCGCTCGGCGTGCCGTTTCGCGAAGTGGTGATCACCAGGAGACTCAGTCGTTCCGGCGAGAGCGAGTATCTGCTGAACCGCTCGCCCTGCCGCCTCCGCGACATTTACGACATGGTGCGAGGCACCGGCCTCGGTGCTGACTCCGGCGTGGTCATCGAGAGCAAAATGATCGACGCGCTGCTTTCGGATCGACCCGACGAGCGGCGAGAGCTGTTCGAGGAGGCGGCCGGTGTCGGACTTTACCGCGACAGGAAACGAAGTACGGAGCGGCGACTCGAAGAAACCGCGGTGGATCTCGGACGACTTGATGATCTGATATCGGAGGTGCAGACCCAGGTTCGCTCACTCGCGCGACAGAAGCGCCGCGCGGAGAAGCACGTGGAGCTCACGCGGCGCCGGTACGTCGTCGAAATAGCGCTTGCCGCGAGGGAGATGGATGTCTGGAGGGACGAGCTCGAACGACTGGAGCTTCGCGTTCAGCAGCTGCGCCACGAAGCACCCGCGTCGGAAGAGGCAGTTGCCGCGGCAGAGGCGGCACGTGATACCGCCCATGGAGCACGCGCCGCGGCTGAAGGCAGGCGGGCTGAGCTGGCGCGCCTCGTTGGGGAGCAGCGCGAAGGCGCCCAACAGCTTCGCGGCGAGATAGCGGTAGCGCAGGAGCGGCAACGAAACGCGATTGCCCGCCGCGAACGGGCGGAAGAAGAACGGAGAGAAGGCGACAGTACTGTCGGAAGGGTCAGCGAAGAGCTCGATCGCGCGCTCTCCCATCGCGCGCAGCTCGAATCGGAGCTTCTCGTGGCGGCCGAATCGCTGAAGAGCGACGTTGCCGATGAAGAGGCCGTACGCCGTGCGCTCGCTGACGCGCGAGCGGCCGTCGATACGGCCGAAAGAGGCGCGCGCGATCTGCGTGACGCGACCCACAAGCTCGAGCTCGATCGCCAGGCCGCCGCGCGCGAGCTGCAGGAGCTGGACACGAGGTGTTTACTGCTTCGCGACGAACAGACGCAGCTTTCTAATTCCGAGGCGGCGGTGCGTCGCGAGCTCGAAGAGAGCGAGACCGCGCTGACGGCTGCCCGCGAGCAAAGCTCGACGCAGCAGCTGGCGTTCGCAGCCGCATCGGCGGCGCACCGGTCGGCGCGCGATGAGGACTCTGCGGGCCGCTCTGCACTGCTTCGAGCCGAAGAGACGCACACCGCGCTGGCCGGCCGGCTGAATGCACTCGAGGCGCTGGAGAGAGAACGAGTCGGGCTCGCACCTGCCGCGTCGAAGCTGCTGAAGGAACGCGATCGCTTCGGCGATGGCGCTGTCATCGGTCCGCTGAGCGACTTCATCAGCACCGACGCAGACTCGGCGTCTCTCGTCGAGCGATTTCTTGGCCCGACGCTTCACGCCGTTCTCGTTCGTGATCGCTCCGCGGCAGAGGCCATTCGCGCGTGGCACTCCGCCACCAACCCCGGCCCGCTGCTGCTTCTCCCCGCCGATGCCGACCATGCGGCATCGGTCGTTCAGCCGGCAACATCGCGGGCCTCATCGAGTGCAACAAACGGAGACAGCCGCGACGAAAGCGGCGAGTTGGCCGGACTTGTTACGTCCGAATCGGCGGCAGCCGGATGGGTGCGAGCGCTACTCGGGCGAGTGAATCCTATCGAGGGCGGAGCGGGATTCGTGGATTCGCGCGGCGCGGTCTGGCTGCCGGCGAACATTGCGGGAGCGGGGCCGTTGCGGAGACGCGCGGAGATCGCCGAATCGCGACGACGGCTCATTGCGGCCGACCATGCACGAGAAGCCGCCGCGCACAATGCGGAATCCAGGCGGACGCAGCTTCAGGTTGCTGAGGCGGCCGCCGCTCTTGCGCAGGAGTCATCCCATGCCGCGTCACGGGAAGCTTCCGAACGCGAGGACTCGTTTACCGCGGCAGCGCGCCGCCATCACCGTGCGCTGAAGGAAACGAGCGAAGCCGCGGCAATGCTCGATCGGCTGCTGGCTCGTGAGACGGTGCTTGCTGAAGGTATCGGCGCAATTGACGCCACGATCGCCGAACGTCGCTCCGCCGCTTCGTCCCTCGATGCGGGCGTATCCGAGGCACGACGGTCGCTGGCGGACACGGAAGCCCGGCAGGACGAAGCACGAAAGCGGCGCACCGACAGCGAGGCAGCCGCGGCGCAGGCGCAGGCGCGACTCCACGTTGCATCCGACCGCGAGCGACATCTGCACGAGGAGCAGACATCGGCGAGTGCACGCCTTGCGTCGCTGCAAGCTGAGCTGAGCACACTCTCGGCGGCGGACGGCGAGCTCGCTGAACAACTCGCCGGCTGGCAGCTCGACCTCGAGGCCAGGCAAGCAACGCTCGGTGATACTGAATCGCGACTCGCTGGCTCCGAGGTTTCGGTGAGACAGGCGGATAAGCAGCTGGAGGCCGCGGAGCGAGCGCTCACCGACGTTCGGCATCGCACAACCCTGCTGCTGGAGGAGCTTCACACCAACGAGCTTCGTCTGACTGAACTGTCGGGCCGCCGCACTGCGATTCGGGAACGCCTCGAGGCCGAGTGGAAAAGGCCTCTCGACGAGCTGATGCGCAGTGCGGTGTCGCTTGACGCAGACGATGACGAGCTGCGTGCGGAAGCGGCCGGCTTGAGACTCGATGTCGAAGCGCTCGGTCCTGTCAATCCGCTCGCCATAGAGGAACACGACGAAGAGCAGAAGCGGCTCGAGCTGCTGACGGCACAGCGCGCTGACCTCGCATCCGCCAGGCTGTCTCTGCAGCAGGCGATACGCGAGATCGACACGACAGCGCGCGAGCTGTTCCTCACCACCTTCGTGCAGGTTCGCGAGAATTTCCGAAAGATCTTCATCACTCTCTTCGGAGGTGGTGAGTGCGATCTCAGGCTGGAGAATCACGACTCGCCGCTCGATGGAGACATCGAGATACACGCTGCGCCGCGCGGCAAGAGAACGCAGCGAATCCATCTTCTGTCGAGTGGCGAGCGCGCCCTGGTCGCCCTCTCGCTGCTGTTCGGAATCTTTCTCACGAAGCCAAGCCCGTTCTGTCTGCTGGACGAAGTAGACGCGCCGCTCGACGATGCCAACATCGGCCGATTCGTGCGCATGCTCACCGAATTCAAGACCAACACCCAGTTCATCGTCATCACGCACAACCCGCGCACTACCACCGAGGCGGCCGATGCCGTTTACGGAGTGACCATGCAGGAGCCCGGCGTCTCGTCGCTGGTGAGCGTGCACATGCGCGGCGCGGCGGTGGAAGATGCGATTGCCGGCACGCTCGCTCCGCCAGAGCCGGCCGCGGCAATGAGTGCGTAGGTGACGGAACGGCATTTCCCCCCGCGGGTACGCAATGACATGAAGATCATCACCGCTTTTCTCGCTCTCGGCTTCGCCGTCCAGGCAAGCGCACAGTCGCCATCCAGCTCGATGGAGCGCGCGGTCACCGCCTACTCGGCGATGAAGACAATGCGCGCCGAGTTCCAGCAGACAATAACCAATCCGCTGACGGGGACTCGGTCCGTGTCGCGCGGTGTCATCCTGCGACGCCAGCCCAATCTGCTGTCGGTAAACTTCAGCGATCCGAAGGGCGACCGCGTCGTCGCCGACGGCAAATCGCTGTGGGTATATCTCCCCAGCTCCGCGCCGGGGCAGGTAATCCGCATGCCCGCGACAGGCAACGGCTCCATGGCAATGGTCGATCCGGGTGGCCTCTTCATGTCCGCCCCTGCGAGCCGCTACATCATCACGACAGCCGGCACTGCTACCATCGGCGGCCGGAGCACGAACGCATTGCTGCTCGTGCCGAAGAAACAGAATTCGGCGTTCAATCGGGCCAAGGTGTGGATCGACCCCGCGGACAATTCGATACGTCAGTTCGAGGTGGAGGACGTCAACGGGCTCACGCGCGTGGTCACTATCACCAGCCTGAAGAGCAATGTGACAATCGCGCGATCGGAGTTCGACTTCACTCCACCGGCCCGAGTCCGTATCGTCAACTCGTCGTCACTCTCCGGGATGTAGTGAAGCGGCGGTGACGGCGGCACCCGGAACCCGAACCTCGACAACATAAAGCAATGGAACACCGGTGCGCTCAACCACGTGGAGAACGCGGCCCGGCCACTGGAGGTGCGCGTTCCACCTGGTTATCGACAGCAGCACGTGTGGCATGCCGCGCTTGCTCACATGCGTAAAGCGCGCGGCCTCCGGACCGGAACGCTCGAGATAATACGAAGTCTGAAAGTCAGCGGCTGTATTGGCAACGCGAATTGACGCTCTCGGAGCATCGCGTCTGTAGTTGGCGATGACCCATTCGATTCCGTCCTTGTGCGACTGGCCCCAGTAGTCGGTTTCGTATCTGCCGAGCGCGGCGCTAAGTCCGCCGAATGAGCGATTGTAAAAGACGTATTGGTAGGGGTACAACCTCACCATGTCGACCACGGTGAGGCCAGCCACGAGCGCAACCATCAGCGCAAAGGCGGCCTTCAGCGCACGCGGAGCCGCTGTCGAGAAGAGAGACGCCAGTGCAATCCCGCACAGAATCGCCAGCGGCGAAATGATG
>JALYOO010000164.1 GCA_030856845.1 Gemmatimonadota bacterium | reverse complement strand
CGTGCGCGAACGCTCCCATCGCAATCATCTCCATAGGGGGCAGTCAAGTCGTCAAGAGCAGCATGGGCGTGACGGGACGGTCTCGGGCGTGGCGAAAATTCCCGCTGGCGCAGCAACACGTGCGACGGGTGATCTCCTCCGGGCGGCCGCTGTTCGTCAGCAATGTCGGTGATTCGGCGCGCAAGGATTCCGAGACGAACACGGCTCTCTCCGGCGGGATGGCGTATGCGGTCGCGCCGGTCGCCTTGGGAGACGGTCAGGTAATCGCGACGATTTGCGCGATCGACACATCTCCGCACGCCTGGACGCATTCCGAGATCAATGGATTAATGGACCTCGCAGCGGGTCTCGCCATCGAGCTCGAGCTGCGCGGAGATCTGTCGCTGAAGCGCGAGACTCAGGAGCATCTGCTCTACAGCACGCTGCACGATGCGCTCACGGGTCTGCCCAATCGCTCGCTGTTCAGCGAGCGGCTGCGGCATGCGATGCGCCGCGCGGCGCGACATCCCGATGATCTGTTTGCGGTTCTGTTTCTCGATCTCGACCGGTTCAAGGAAGTCAACGACAAGCTCGGCCATTTCGCCGGGGACGAGCTGCTGCGTGCGGTCGCCCGGCGCCTGGAAGGTTGTCTTCGGCCGGAGGATACCGTTGCCCGCCTGTCCGGTGACGAGTTTGCGATCCTTCTCGAGAGCATCACCGAAACGCGAGACGCGGGCCGAGTTGCAGAACGCATCGAAGAGGCGCTGTCCTTTCCAATCAACCTTGCCGGATCCGAAGTAACGACGTCAGCGAGCATCGGCATCGTCACCAGCTCGATGCCGCACGACCAGCCGGAGCAGCTGCTTCGCAGTGCCGACATGGCGATGTACCGCGCAAAGGCCGCTGGACGCGCGCGTTACGAGCTGTTCGACCGGACCATGCACAGCGATGCGCTGGCGCGCCTTCAGCTCGAGGCCGACCTGAAAAAGGCAGTCGGACGTAACGAGTTCCGGCTGCACTATCAGCCGTTCGTCTCTCTGCGCTCCGGGCATGTAACAGGATTTGAGGCGCTGCTTCGCTGGGAACATCCCGACCGCGGTCTGATTCAGCCCGACGACTTTCTCCCCCTCGCCGAGGAGATGGGTCTCATCGTTCCGATCGGACGGTGGGTGCTCACCGAGGCATGCCAGCAGCTCAAGCGCTGGCAGACGAGACATCCGCGCCCCGAGCCGCTCACTATCGGCGTGAATCTCTCGGCCCGTCAGTTTTCGCAGCCCGACCTTCTGGATCAGCTCTTTCAGGCACTCGAGTCAAATCAGATCGCGCCTGAGTGCCTCCGTCTCGAGATCACCGAAGCGGCGATAATCGACAAAGGTCACTACGCTACGACGATCCTTTCGCAGATCAAGCAGCTCGGCGCGAAGGTGTACCTCGACGATTTTGGAACCGGCTATTCCTCGCTGAGCTATCTGCACGCTCTTCCGATCGACGCGATCAAGATCGATCGTGCGTTCATCGGCAGCATGGACACCGACGAGAAGAACTTCCGCCTGGTGCGCACCATTCTCACTCTGGCCGAGATCGTCGGAGTCCGCGCCGAAGCCGAAGGCATCTGCTCCGCGGAACAGCTTCGCGAGCTCAGGGCTCTCAACTGCGAGCATGGACAGGGATATCTTTTTTCTGCGCCAATCACCAGCGATGCCGCAGACGCAGTATTGACCGCCGACCCTGAATGGTGAGCTGAAAGCGGATCGCTCGTAGCACATTCGATGTCCCTTGCAGTGCGTGAGACTGAGCTTCCACATTCGGCGATGCGCCCGCGACGATTTCCGGGACAGCGCAAAGCGATTACACTTCTCGAGCTGATCGCGGTCATGGCAGTCATGGGCGTGATCCTGGCGCTCGCCGCACCGGCCTTCGTCGTTCCCTCGCCGTCCCCCGCAGACCAGGTGCAGCAAGTAGTGACATCGGTGCGCCGGGCGGCGCTCCGGCGCGGCGAGTCAATGTCCTTGGAGATAAGCGCCTCCGGTATCTGGAATGCGTGGGCTCCGAGCCGGTCGGGTGTAGCACGAATGCAGGGGAAAATTGACAGTGCTTCTACCGCGGCTATGCGATTGCGCATCTCGCCCGTAGGAGTCTGCGTGGTGGAGAGCGTGCTGGAGCGCATTGACGCAGGCCGTCTGGTTCCGGTGTACAGCCGCTTCGATCCGCTCACCTGTTCGTTAAGAGACTCATCGCCGTGACGCTCCTCGAATCCGTCGTCGCCCTGGTGATCCTCGGCCTTGCAGCAGTCGGGCTGCTCGAGCTGTTCCAGGGGAGCGCGCGCGGAACGCGTGATGCCGAGGCCTGGGTCACCGCCGTTGCCTACGCCGAGGAAAGCGTCGAACAGTTGAAAGCCGGCCTCCCGCCCGGGGTGCAGGACGTTCGCAGGGCGCCAACCGGATTCAGAAAGAGTGTGGAACTGCGCGCTTGGCGGAACAGCATGACCGACGCGGTAGTGACGGTGACTTTGCCGGGCGGCTCTCAGCTCGTAGTACATCGTCTGATTCCAATCAAGCCATGAGCCGGCGCGCTTTCACTATCTTGAGCTGATGGTGGGAATCATCATCGCGGCCGTTGTCTCATGGGTAGAATCACAATGCCAGGCCTGGAATATTTCGGACGGTCGATCCACCGCCAAACGCCTTAAGAATGAGACTTTCGCTGAAAACGTGCACATGGCTGGCACTTTCGGCAGCAGCCGGTTGTGCGCCACCAGCGCGGTTCGTGCCCGCGCCCGAGCGGATAGACGTTACCTCTCCGACAAGCGACGGTGACGTGTATGTCCCGGTCACCGCTGGCGCTGCAGCGCTGCTGGGTTGCGCGCCCCCCGCCTCACCTCTCCTTTCCCCCGTATGCGAGATCGCATTGCCCAGTGCCGCGGAGGATTCGGCGTTTCGCACGGAGTCCGACAGGCTGCGCGCACACGCCAGCTCGCGCTGCAGACAGCTGGGGGAGGCCGTCGCCGCCAGTCTGCCCGGCGTGCGCATGTATCGAAAGGCGGTGGTGCGAAACACGGGAATCGGTCGCCTCTACGGTGTCGGCCACACTTACGAGATCGACGACACCTGGCTCATTCGCGTAGCGCGCCGCATCGACGATCTGAATCCTCGAACCCTGCAGGAGATGACGCGCACTCTCCGGCACGAGGTATCTCACACGCTTGGCGCGATCGAGACACCCGGTGCGGACTGGAGTGCGGAGGATTACGCCGATCGCTGTGGGTGATGCCACCGACTTCTTCAGCCGACGGTCATCTCGTGAGACGCTAGACAATCGGCCGGGAAACACGCCAACTGCTGGTGTGGCGCATGAGTTGCTGCCAGATTCCGCCCAAATGCGGCGGTCGGAATGGGTGTCCGCCACCCTGCTATCGCAACGGAGCTGATAACATGAAAAGCAAAAGGATCGAATCGAAGGTGATTGCGGCCGCGTTGCTGTTTGCGCTTCTGCAGGGATGCCAGGCAGACACAAGCGCGGATGACGCGGCGAGTGCGACCGACACGGCTGCGGTTGCGGCAACAGACGTGGGTGCGGCGCCCGAGGCGATGCCGACCCCTGCTCCCGCTGCGACGATGCAATCAGCGATGGCAAACCCGAATTCGGCGACCGCTTCGGAGCTGACATCGATTCCCGGCGTCAATCAGCCGATTGCCGATGCGATCGTCGCTGGACGCCCGTACGCGAACATGGTCGCGTTGGACAAGGTGCTGTCGCCGAAGCTGAGTGAAAAGGCGCGCGATTCCGTCTATGCGCGGCTGTGGATGCCAATCGACCTCAATAAGGCGACCGGTGCGGAGATCATGCTCATTCCTGGTGTCGGGGCCCGGATGCGCCACGAGTTCGAGGAGTACCGGCCTTACACTTCAATCGAGCGCTTCCGCCGCGAGATCGGCAAGTACGTCGACAGTACGGAAATCGCTCGGCTGGAGCGGTACGTCACCATCAAGTGATATTGCAGCTGCCGGACGCAACGCGCTGACCCGGATTCCGAGAACCGACCGATAGCATTGGGGAGTCAAGTCGGGCGGACGCCGCCGCAGCCGCCCAACAGGTTAGTACCGCAATTCTGCGCTTTTCGTTCCGCGCGGGAATCTCGTACCTCGATCCGACGTGTTCGCGCCGTCAGGTTGCGGTTCATGCCCCCTGCATTGGGTGCTCCCCTTACATGCCCCTATCGTGTCCGAACAACCCGCGAAGGCAGGCCGGCGGCCTGACTTCCGCATACCCCACCACGACAGGCAACGGAGCACCACGGCGGCCCCTCCGGACGCTTCGGAGGGCCGGCGGGCTGGTGTCGAGCCCCCGGACTCTTCGTCAACGGTCCCGCAGCCCCGGAGGAAACGGTTTGAATCCCGTTCAAACCAACAGCTCCGATCGAATGTCGAATGCGGCAGACATTCTTTTTCGACCTGGGAGTTCTTCGATGAAGTTACGCTTTACTGCACTGCTACTCCTTTCCTTCCCCGCGGTTACGGCGACCGCTCAGACCCCGTCAGAGCCTGCGACGTCGGTTTTCATTGGGGAGATGCCCGCCGGATCCTGGCTCCGTATCCGAAACCTCAGGGGGTCGATAGAGGTTCGTGAGGCTCCTGGCCGAAGTGTCGTCGTGACCGCACGGCGACGCCTCTCCCTCCGGCGTGAAGGTGACATCACCTTCGACGTGCGGCGTGACGGTGCCAACGTCACCGTCTGCGCGCTGTGGCGGCGCACAACCCGTTGCGATGCGGATGGGTATGACTCCCGTTCCAATAACGATTCCAACATCGGCCGCGCTGACTTCATCGTGACGCTTCCTCGTGGAGTGAAGCTGGTCGCGGCGACAGGCAACGGAAACGTCGATGTGCGGAATGCCGGTGCCGAGGTGGAGGCAAGCTCGGGCAACGGTGATGTCAGTGTGCTCGAGGCGGCGGGGCGTGTTCTCGCGTCGTCCGGAAATGGAGAGATTCAGGTGGAAGGGGCGCAGGGCAGGGTACGGGCCAGCACTGGCAACGGCAACGTCGGTGTCACTACATCCGCGGGACCTGTGTCGGCGAGCTCGGGCAATGGCCGGATCGACGTACAGATGGCGACGTTGCCGGCGGGCGGGGACATGGAATTTTCGACCGGAAACGGATCGATCGTCGTCAGTTTCCCGGCGGATCTGTCAGCCGTCGTCGACGCGAATATTCCGTTCAAGAATCTGACTAGCGATTTCGCGATGAATCTTCCATCGCGCTGGAATTCTTCGCGGATTCAGGGAACGATCGGCAAGGGCGGCCGGCGAATCCGGTTCTCTACCGGCAACGGTCGCGTATCGATCAGAAAGAACTGAGGGGTACCGGCGGGTCGCCTGCTGCGTGGCGACTCACCCTGCGCCGACCCTCTTGCGGGACGCAACCTAACAAAAGGCGCGGAGGGGGGACCTCTAACGAGGCCGGTTAGCCCGCCCTGACACCCTCCGCGGTCGGCGCCACGTGCATTCCGTGACTCTCCAGCCAGACCTGAAGACCCTGTGTCACTTCAGCGTCAGTCTGGCCTTCCACGTACGGGATCGCCGGCCAGCGTTTGCCCGCACGCATGAGACACCACATCGGTCCCATCTCGATATCACCTCTGCGGGCATTCGCCACCTGGGCTTCGTAGGAGACGAAGTGGAAGCTGCGTCCTCCGGAGGTTACGCGATGCTGCTGAACTTTGTGCTTGGGCATAATTGACTCGGGGGCGGGAAAGCTCGTCGTTTGAGCCTCCCTCAATCTAGCTTGAAACGCCCTCCAGCGAGCGAAATCGCGCGAAAAAGGTTCCGATCAGACGCGCAGTTGATGCGTCGGATCGGGGTGGGGTCACTAGATTGCGCTCGTGACTGCACCGGATCCGTCGTAAACAAATGACCGCGCTCAACTTTCCCACAAAGGCGTTTGTCACCGGAGCGAACGGTGCGATCGGCAGCGCTCTCACGAAGCGGCTGTCGCACCTCGGGTGGGAGGTTGCCGCGCTGGTCAGACCGGGCAGTGAAGCCACTCATCTGACCCATCTAGCCGGAGTGGAAATTGTGCGCGGTGAGCTCGGAGACGCCGCCGCGCTTGCGGCAGGATGTTGCGATCGCGACGCGGTTTTTCACCTCGCGGCGCTGGTGCACGCCGATCCAGGCACCAGCGAGGCGCAGTTCCAGCGTGTCAATGCCGAAGGAACCCGGCTGCTGGCCGAGGCAGCTGTCAAAGCCCGTGTCGCGCGCTTTGTGTATTTCAGCACCGTCGCCGTCTATCCTGCGTCGGGAATGGTGATGGACGAGAATTCGGTCGTGGCTCCGGAATCGCCCTATGGCCGCAGCAAGCTCGATGGCGAGAGAGTCGTGATGAGCACGACTCCTCGAATGGGAGTCACGATCTTGCGATTGCCGGTGGTGTACGGGCCGCACGATCGCGGCAACGTCGCACGCCTGATTCAGGCGATTCGAGGAGGGAAATTCGCTCTCGCCGGCGATGGCCGCAACGTCAAGAGCATGCTCGCCTTGGACAACGCAATCGACGCAGCCGTGCTCGTTGCCACCGACGCCAGGGCGGTTGGAGCGACCTACGTCGTGACCGATGCGCGCGACTACACGCAGGTGGAGATAGCGGAGACGATCGCGGAAATTCTCGGTAAGTCGCGCCGGTTCCTCAAGCTGCCGCTGCGACCGATGATCGTCCTGGCGCGGCTCGCTGACGCTTTCTCTTCGATTTCCGGAATGAGGCTGCCTTTGACAGTGGACCGGGTGACGAAGCTCGCTACCAGCGCACGATATAGCGGTGCGAGACTTCGCACCGAGCTCGGGTTCATACCGCGACAGGAACTGCGGGAAGGGCTTATTCAGCAGATTGAAGCGATGCCTCCGCGAAACCGTGCTGGCCCGGGCTGATTACCTGACCCCAATGGCCGGCTACGTGTTGCTCAGCGAGGCAGCTCAATCGTAAATGGCGCGAACGATCGTAGCCTCGAGGAAACGAATAGTCCCATTCCGCAGTCACGAAACCCCGCTGCCTTTAGACGGCGCCGGTATGACGCCGCAGTCCGGAAGTAGCCGGACATGTCACTGGCTTCGCGGTCGATGTCGTCATCGCTGGTGATCACGTGCAGGTAGAGCACCCCGCGGCACTTCGCCGCGAGCGCTGCGATCGCCTTCGGTATCTCCGTGCCGGAAACGTATCGGAGTACGTCGCGGCACACTACGACATCGGCAGGCCGGCCCCGGATCCGCTGAACGGTTGACCTTTCGTGGCCGTACAACTCGCACGCCGTAACGCTCGAGTCGAAAGTCTCGATCGCCGGATTCGTCCTGCACTGCTTCGAAAACTCTTTTGCCCACCATCCCGTTCCCGCTCCGACGTCGGCAAAACGCCTGATGTCGACGTCTATGTGGCGGCAGAAGGACAAAACGAAAGCGACTTCGTTCCGTTTCATCGCCGCGTCCACTACCGCGGTCGCGGCAGTCTCATAGTACCGCTTGTAGTAGGCGGCATCGAAGTGATTTTTCGGACTCACAACAGCCGCTATACACCGCCCTGAGCCATGGCGCGGCGTCTGACCTTTTCACCCTGCGGGTTGGCCCCTCTTGTAGCTGCCTCCTTGCTCGTCACTGCGGCGACCAACACCGACAGGATGCGTATCAGCTCGCTCCGGTCGTCCGCCTTCAGCTGTTGCAATGAATCCTTCAACGGCCATCCAGTGCCCTTGCGCGCGCGCTCGACTATCCGGCGTCCCTTCGGCGTAAGCCTCACTTCGGCCTCGCGCACATCACTAGCGCTTTGGCGCCGTGACACCAGGCCGGCTTCGGCCAGTGCCTGCACCAGCGGCGACACTGACGTCTGGTGAGTGTGAGTGAACTGGGCCAGATCGTTGATGGACTGGCCGGGGCGAGCTGACAGCGACCCGAGAATCAGCAGCTGGGCCGGGCTCACCCCCAGGTCGCGAGCGCGCCGCTGTTCGGCCGATCGTGTCACCTGCGCGAGAGCCCGGAGGGCGGATGCCGCCATGTCAATCGAGGCGCTTCGATATGAAGCCGGCGAAGATTTCGTCACAAAAGAAAATTGCCGCACGGTGCGTGCCTCGTCGTGTATGTCCGGATGTTTCCCTTGTTAAGAAAATGGAAAAGCCGGTATCAGGCCGGTTCTTCGAGGGAGAGCGCGGCCTGCCCCAGGCTGATGCCGCCGTCGTTCGGCGGTACGATGCGGTTGGTCCACAGAGTTATCCGCGTGGACCGAAGGCAAGCCGCGAGATCAGCAACAAGGAGATCGTTTTGAAACACGCCACCCGAGAGAACCGCCGTATCCACCGCTTCCTGTTCGCAAAGCGCAGTGATGGCCCCGGCCACCGACTGTGCGAGGCCCTGATGAAAGGCCCGAGCGATCTCCTCGAGCGCGCGTCCTCTTCGCCGGTCTTCGATGACCGACTCGAGCGCCGGCCGATAGTCGAGCACGCCGCCTTCGAAGGCAAAGGGGTAAGGTTGCGCCGCCGGCCGCTGGCGCCCCAGCTGTTCTACCCACATGGCTGCCTGACCCTCGAACGTAACGGCCCTCGTGAACCCGAGGAGCGCCGCCACCGTATCGAATAGCCGGCCCGCCGAAGTCGTTGAGAAACTGCGCATTCCCTTCTGCACCAATTTGACGGAGTCGCCGTAGCGATGGGGAAACTCAAACGGAGGCTCCCTTAAATCGGCCAGGCCGTCGATGCCCAACAGGAATCCGGCAGCTGCCTGTACCGGCCATCGGGCCGCCGCATCCCCGCCCGGCAGCAGCGCAGTGCGCAAATGAGCAACGCGTTTGAGCCCGCCGAGCACGCTTCCGGCGAAGAACTCACCGCCCCAGATCGTCCCATCGTCGCCGTAACCCGTACCGTCGAAGGCCACGCCTATGACTCGCTTCTCCAGCTCTCCGCGTTCTGCGAGAACGCTGGCGACGTGAGCCCGGTGGTGCTGGATCCCGCGGTGCTGTGCTGCCGGCAATGCCAGGGCATAGGCGGTCGACGCGTATTGAGGATGAAGGTCATGCACGGTGCAGATCTCATCACTGGCTACCTCGTGCATCGACATCAAATCGCCAATCGCCTCTTCGAAGGCGACGTACGCTTCGTGGTGCTCGAGGTCGCCGATATGCTGACTGACGATTGCCTCACCATCGATCACGAGTGTGACTGAGTTCTTGAGATCTGCCCCGACGGCGAGAATCGGGAGCGAGCTCTCGAGGCGCGCCACTACGCCGGGAGCGAACCCGCGTGCGCGCCGAAGTATCACCGGACCGAGCGCACCCACGCGGGTCACCGAATCGTCAACACGTCGCGCGATGCGCCGCTGCCCCGCGAGAAAGACGTCGGCAATGTCGGACAGACGTTCGAGCGCGTCTTCGTCCCTGTAGGCGATCGGCTCACTGGAATGGTTGCCGCTCGTCATCACGAGCAACCGCGGTGCTCCGCGCTCGAACATCAGGTGATGCAGTGGAGCGTACGGAAGCATCACACCGAGATCGAGATTGTCGGGTGACACTCCGTTCAGCTCCGTTCGCGCAGCGGCAATCACGATCGGGCGTTCGATTGACGTGAGCAAGGCCTCCGATTCAGCCGACAACTCTACGACGGAGCGCGCGACATCTAGATCCCTGGCCATCAGCGCGAACGGACGATCCTTCCGGAATTTTCGCTCTCGAAGCGCCGTCACCACAGCGCCCCGCTCGGCGTCGCAGCAAACGTGATATCCGCCGAGCCCCTTGATCGCCACAATTAGGCCCGCACGCAGGGCATCGACGACCACCGCGATGGCGCGGTCGCCATCAACTGAGGCGCCGTCGGTATCTGTTACCGAGTAACGGGGCCCGCATGCTCCGCAGGCCACAGGCTGCGCGTGAAAGCGGCGATCAGCCGGATCGTCGTATTCGCCCGCGCACTCGGTGCACATCGGCCAGGCATTCATTGTGGTTCTTGCGCGATCGTATGGCATGCCGAGTACGATGGAATAACGAGGACCGCAATTGGTGCAGTTGATGTAGGGATACCCGTATCGCCTGTCGGCCGGATCGAACAGCTCCGCGACGCACTCGTCACACACCGGCAGGTCTGGAGAAATGCGCGCAGTGGAACGATCGTTTCGCTCGCTGCGAAGTATTCGGAAGTTTTCGGACCCTGCGAG
>JALYOO010000163.1 GCA_030856845.1 Gemmatimonadota bacterium | reverse complement strand
TCTCCGATGTGCTCGAGGGCACGGTTCGCCGCTCCGGACAGGATCTCCGCATCACCGTGCAGCTTACTTCCACGGGCGATGGCGCCCTGATATGGTCGCATCGCTATGACCGCAAAGTCGATGACGTCTTCGCCATTCAGGACGACATCGCGAGCAGCATCGTCGGCACCCTTCGGGCTACGTCCTTCGCGAACCTCGCTCAGCCGACGAGCGATCGTGGCACCGAGAACGTGCAGGCCTACGGGCTGTACCTTCGGGGGCGGTACGAGTGGAACAAGCGTACACAGGAAGGCGTGAGCGAGGGCATCAGGTATTTCGAGGAAGCGATCGCAGCGGACCCCGGCTACGCGCTCGCCTATACGGGGCTCGCGGATTCGTACGCTTTGCATGTGGACTACCGCAACGTTGCGGTTCACGAGGGGTTCGAGCGTGCGAAGCAATATGCTAGGAAGGCGCTCCAGCTTGACGAGGGTCTGGCCGAAGCCCACGCGTCGCTCGCGTGGACGCTCTTCATATACGACTGGGACTGGCCCGGCGCGGCCGCGCAATTCCGGCGTGCTCTGGAGCTCGATCCGCGGTATGCGACGGCGCATCAGTGGTACGCATTTCTGCTCGCGTCGCAGGGCCGTTTCGAGGAGGCGCTGATCGAGGGCCATACTGCGCAGGAGCTCGACGCCGCGTCAGTCTCCATTCGCCGCTCACTCGGCTACGTCTATCTATATGCCCGCCGCTATGAGCGCGGCCGGTATCATCTGAAGCGGGCCATCGAGATGAATCCCACCGCCGAGGAGAGCTACCGCGTGCAAGGCCTGCTGCTCACGCTTGCTGGCGAGCATGACGAGGCCGAGCGCGTGCTGAGAGAGGGACTAGAGCTGGCGGGCGAGGGTACTTATACGAAGGTGACTCTCGCGTACGCGATAGCGCGATCAGGGCGTACGGACTTCGCGGCAGAGACGCTGCGACAGCTGGAGGCGAAGCGAGAGCATGAGTACGTATCACCGGTTGAGCTCGCAACGCTTCACATCGCGCTCGGCGATACAGAGAAGGCGCTGGACTGGGCCGAGCGGGCATGCGACGAGCGGCGGGGTTGGGTGTCGTATCTTCGCGTCCACCCGGTGCTCGATCCTCTTCGCGGTCATCCACGCTACGAGGCGCTGCTGAAAAAGATGGGGCTGGACGACGCGGCGACGCGGAAGACGCTGTGAAGAAAACGTCTCTGTGCGTTGGGCATCCACGAAGCACATCACGATTTCAATCCGACACTCCAGCCACATGACACCTCGATATTCCCTCGCGCACGTCATCGCGATTGCGACGCTGGTGGTTGCCGGTTGCTCACCCGCCGATAAGGACACCGCAGTCAAATCTGATGGCACTGCTGTCGCGCTTGCAAAGGACGTACATTCCTATGCGCAGCCTGATGAGGCGCGGGTGACCCATGTCTCGCTCGACCTGACTCCTGATTTCGCCTCCCGGAAGATTGTCGCTACAGCGCGATTAACGATCTCACGTTCGGCGGCTGCGGATTCGGTTGTCCTCGACGTCCGTGATCTTGCCATCAAACGCGTCACCGACGCATCGGGCGCGGCACTGGGATTCAATGTCGGCGCCGTGAAGGAATTTCTGGGTGCGCCGCTGACAATTGCGCTTCCTGCTCGGGGCGACACGATCGTGATCGACTACGAGACGTCGCCGGCCGCGGCGGCCGTGCAGTGGCTCGCGCCTGAGCAAACCGCGGGCAGGAAGCTTCCGTTCCTGTTCACACAGGGACAGGCAATCCTCACGCGCAGCTGGGTGCCGACACAGGATGGGCCGGGCATCAGGCAGACATACGACGCGACGGTGCACGTGCCTTCGGGTATGCGCGCGGTGATGAGCGCAGAGCGTGTCGGCGGCGACGGAGAGAAGGACTCTGCGGGGCTCTCCGTCTATAAATACCGGATGGTTCACCCGATCCCGCCGTACCTCATCGCGCTTGCGGTGGGCGACATAGCGTTTCGTCCCATTGGTGCGAAGACCGGAGTCTACGCGGAGCCATCTGTCGTCGGTCGTGCCGCGAACGAATTCACGGAAGTCGACCAGATGATCGCGGCGGCGGAAAAACTGTACGGCCCGTACCGCTGGGGACGCTATGACATACTGGTGCTTCCACCGTCCTTCCCGTTCGGAGGAATGGAGAATCCGACGCTCACATTTGCCACACCGACAATCCTCGCCGGCGATCGATCACTGGTGAGTCTGGTAGCCCACGAGCTGGCTCACTCTTGGTCAGGAAATCTCGTCACGAATGCTACATGGGATGACTTCTGGCTGAACGAAGGATTCACGACCTACCTCGAATCGCGAATCATGGAGGAGCTGCGCGGCAAGCCCTACGCCGACATGCTTCGCGAACTCGGCCGCCAGGACATGCACACGGCGGTGACCGATGCCGGCGGGTTGCAATCACCAGATACGCGGCTTCGGCTGGATCTCACGGGCCGCGACCCCGATGCGGGAATGAACGACATCGCGTACGAGAAAGGGTCAGCGTTTCTCCAGACCACTGAGGCAGTCGTCGGCCGCGAGCGACTCGACGCGTTTCTTCGCGACTATTTCGACCACTTCGCGTTTCAGCCGATGACCTCCGACAAAATGGTCGCCTACATGAAGGAAAAGCTGCTGAAAGGCGACGATGAGCAGCGCATCAACGTTCAGGCGTGGATATTCCAACCCGGGATTCCGGCGAACATCCCAGCGGTGAAGTCGGAGACTTTTGCCGCAGTGACGACGCAGACGGAGGCGTGGAAGAGAGGAGGACCAGCGTCGGCGCTCGAGACATCGAAATGGTCCACTCACGAATGGCTGCATTTCCTGCGCGCTCTTCCCGATACGATCGCCCCACCACGGTTGGCGGAGCTGGACAAGAAGTTCTCTCTCTCGTCGTCCGGCAACAGCGAGAAACTCGAAGCCTGGCTGTTGATCGCGATTCGAAACCGTTACGAGCCCGCATTCCCCGCACTGGAGAAATTTCTCACCTCACAAGGGCGACGAAAATTCCTGTCGCCGCTGTACACTGAGCTCGCAAAGACCGAGTGGGGGCGCGCGATGGCAACCGACGTCTATCGCAAGGCTCGCCCGACCTATCACTCGGTGGCCACCGGTACGATCGATCAGATACTCAAGTGGACTGAAGCCCGCTGAGAACGCCGGTGTTCCGCGGGGATTGCTTCACAGACGCGGTATAGAGGGCAACTCGGCTGGATGCTTAGCGTAGAGCGCGTCTCGAAGCAGTTCGGCACGGTGATCGCCGTCGACGATGTGTCGATGAACGTGCAGCCCGGGGAGATTGTCGCACTGCTTGGTCCGAACGGGGCGGGCAAGTCGACTCTAATACGAATGATCGTCGGGCTGATCAGGCCCGATTCGGGAAAGGTAGCGCGGGCGTGGGAAGCCGCCGCGAATGGCGAAGGGCGCGACGGTACAATTGGATACCTTCCGGAAGAGCGCGGCCTGTACCAGGACATGCCGATTCTCCGGACGCTGAGCTATTTCGGCACTCTTCAGGGAATGCCGCCACGACAGGCAACCAGCGAAGCCGCGAAGTGGCTCGAGCGGCTCGAGCTTGACGGCCGAGGCAGCGACAAGGTTAAAGTCCTGTCGAAGGGTAACCAGCAGAAAGTGCAGTTCGTCGCATCGGTGCTTCACAGGCCGGCGCTGGCGATTCTGGACGAACCGTTCTCGGGCCTCGACCCACTGAATCAGGAGCTCTTCCTGCAGTTAATTCGCGAGCTGCGCGCCTCGGGGATGACGGTCATTTTCAGCGCCCATCAGATGACGCTGGTAGAGCGTCTTGCCGACCGCGTGTTTCTGATGAATCGCGGGAGACAGGTGCTCAGCGGCACGATAGCGGAGCTTCGTGGACGGTGGCATACCGGCGAAAGGCTGATCATCGCTTACTCCGGAACAGCGGACATGTCGTTCCTCTCACGGATAGCGTCCATTGAGGAGGTGGAGTCTGTAGCCGATGGCGAGATTCGCGTCCGCCTGAAGTCTGGCGCCGGTATCTCCGATCTCCTGCGAGGAATTGGCGAACGCCTCGAAGTCAGTAGCGTGCGCGGAGAGGCAACGACCCTTCACGAGATCTACGTGCGCACTGTGGAAGCGGATAATCCTGCTTCCCAAACCCCGTTGAGATCAGCCTCATGACCCCGATGTCGGCCCGCTTCCATGTGGCCCGCTGGGAATTCCTCCGTTTCGTCAAGCCGAATCAGCTCGTGATCTCGTTCGTTCTCACGCTGCTGATGGGAGCACTTGGCTACGGTGTAGCACGGCTGGCGGGTCGAAGTGATTCGCGCATACACGATGTTGCAGTGATCGGAGGTGCTCCCCTCGGGATCGCAATCCGCGACACAGTTGGAAACATCGGCATCATTCCGGCAGACCTGTCGCAACTCGATTCGCTACGCGGGGCCCTCACCGCGAGGACAATCGAGGGCATCGTAGTGCTCGGCGGCACCGACTCGGCGCAGCTAATAGCTCGTCGCAACCCGGTTTGGCGAGGGGCGCTGGAGGCGCACCTCGCGACCGCGCGGCAAAGAGTCGAGCTGGTGCGGAGCGGATTGCCGGCGAGCGCCTCGCTTCGATACTCACCCCCGTCGCGATATCCGCGACGTATCTGTCAGGATCCGACAGCCGCGGCTCGCGCATCGCCGCGATGGTTGCTTCCGGCCTTGTGCTCTATGGTGTGTTCACGGCGATGGCCTACATGCTCGTCAGCGTCACTGCCGAAAAGCAGTTGAGGGTGACGGAGCAGGTTATCTCCGCGATCTCGCCGCAAACATGGATAGACGGAAAAATCCTCGGCATTGCCGCGGTTTCGCTGGTGAACGTCCTTGTCTTTCTGGCGGGAGCGGCGCTGTTCGTCGCCGGAAGATCGATGGCCACCGGATCGCCCTTCTCGATGGGAACCGCCGAGCCTGCGGCGCTTCTGTGGATAACGCTCTTTGCGTTGCTCGGCTTTCTCTTCTGGCTGTCGGCCTTCGGCGCAATCGCGGCAACGATCGATGATCCGAACACTTCGGCTCGAGGGCCGATAATGTTCCTGCCGGCGTTTTTCTCGACCGTTGGATTCATGATCCTTCGAAATCCCGACTCGAGCTTTGCGCGCATTGCGGGGATCGTTCCACTGACATCGTCGGCCGTGATGCCGGCGCGGGTGGCGCTCACGGAAGTGCCGCTGTGGGAGCTCGGGCTGTCGGCGGCGCTGTTGATCGGCGGCGCAGCACTGGCGCGTCTCGCCGCTGGAAAGGTCTTCGCCGTTGCGATGCTGATGTACGGCAAGGAACCGGGATGGAGCGAGATACGACGCTGGGTCAGGGAAAGCTGATTGGCCTGGGTTTCGGACTGCGGATCGAGGTCCTCAATCTGAAGTCCTCACAAGCCACACACCCCGATCAAGTAGACTGACCACTTCCCGAGCCTTGGTTAAAGCCGGTCGACGATTCTCGCCTTGATGGATTCGTACTCGGCGTCGGTGATCAATCCACTATCCAGCATCTCCTTCGCCCGCTTGAGGCGAGCCGCGGGATGGTCGGTAACTGATGCGTCGCCCATCGGTGCGGCGAACGTCGGTGCAGCCGCGCCGAGCTGGATTCCGCCTGACTTGGCTCTCATCTCGTCGAGATCGCGAACGCGGCGCTTTTCGCGCCACGCCTGCTCCTGCGACTGACAGACGCGGTATACGCGCCGCGCGTCTTCCTTGCGAAGCCCCTGGAACGTCACGCTCCGGCCGGGACGGTCTGCAGACGCGAGGTCGCCGACAGCGGCCGAGGTTATCATGAGATCGGCGCCGAAGATTCCTTCGCGAAGGCTCGCGTCGTGGAGATCCTGCCATCGCACGTCCACCGGCGTGTAGCCGCCGAATACATGGCGTGTCAGGGCGATGAATCTTCCGCTCGTCGCGGCAACAAAGACACGCCGGTGCGTTAGCGCAAACAGGCGGCGCTGGATGGCGTAGGCTTCGAGCGTCTCGTCAGGCACCAGGATGGCCCGCAGGATCTCGAGAGAGCTGTTGAGCCCGGGATCGGTTGCGACAGTCGCGAGATCTTTTCGCGAATGATCCACTGCTGCCGGCGGGGCCTTGGCGGAGTCTGCGCGAAGCTCGTCGGCGGCCATTGCTGTTTCCTCTCTCGATGCAGGGATGTCGGACGAGGCCTCGTTACGCGGGCGCCGTTCGGACCGTGGTTGGCGATTCTCTGATAATGCCGAAATGCGCCCCGCCTCGTCAGATGCCACGCCCTGGCTTATGCACCGGGCGCAAGCCGTATATTCGCATCCCATGAGTGACCACGCGGTGCAGCCAAGCGAACGTCCTACCCTCGTCCGCGCGATCGGGCGCTGGGCGCTGACGGCGGCGGTCGTCAATGCCGTAATTGGCAGCGGCATATTCGGAATGCCGGCGCCGCTGGCGGGACATCTCGGCGCCTCCAGTCCGTGGGCCGTTCTGATGGCGGGGGCCGGAATCTTTCTGATTGTACTCTGTTTCGCGGAAGTCGCGAGCAGGTTCGACGAGGCGGGCGGACCCTATCTGTATGCGCGTGAAGCATTCGGATCGGCAACGGGATTCCAGATTGGCTGGCTGCACATCCTTACCCGCCTGCTCTCCGCGGCCGCCGTGCTCAACATTCTAATCGCGTATCTGAGCTCACTGATATCGTGGCCGGGCACCAGTGTTGGCCGGGCGGTAACGATGACCGTGGGAATGCTGATCGTGACTGGCCTCAATCTCGGAGGAGTGCGACAAGCCACGTGGACCGTCAATCTCTTCACTGCGGCCAAGCTGCTGCCGCTGCTTGCGCTCATCGCGCTCGGCATGTTCAACCTGAATGGAGATGTGCTCGCTTCGCAGGCTGTCAGCAAGCCGAGCTGGACTGACGGTGTACTGTTGCTTGTGTTCGCGTACGGAGGATTCGAGTCCGCCGTCATCGCCGCCAGCGAAACGCGTGAGCCAAAGCGCCACACGGCGTTCGCGCTCGTGGTTGCGATGCTGTCCATAACGGCCATCTACTGCCTTCTGCAACTGGTCGTCGTGGCAGTACTTCCCAACGCAGCCAGCAGCGCGGTGCCTGTCGCTGCAACATTGCGCGAGCTGCTCGGGCCGATTGGATCGACTATCGGCAGCGTCGCCGTCGTGATTTCCGTTTATGGATGGCTCACCGGGTTTGCGCTCATGACACCCCGTCTCATGTTCTCGATGGCAGAACGCGGCGAGCTGCCCGCATTTCTCGCGCGAGTTCATCCCCGGTGGCGCACTCCGCACAACGCGATCATCGCGAATTCGGCGATTGCGCTGGCGCTTGGTCTTGCGGGGGGTTTCGCGCAAATGGCGACCTTCTCCGTCATCTCGAGAATCGCCATCTACGCTGCAACGTGCGCAGCGCTGATCGCGCTCCGAAGAAAACATGGCAACAACTCCGATTTCCGTGTGCCCGGGGGAATGGTCGTCGCGAGCGCCGGAATAGTTTTCTGTGTGTGGCTCATCAGCACGCGAAGCCTCGAGCAGGCGTGGTTCCTGCCCGTTGTGATGGCCCTCGGCGCGGTGGTGTGGCTGCTGGCGCGAAAGAGCCGCGCGGAGTTTGCACCGAAGTGACGGCCTTGGTAGAGACGCAGCCGTTCCGAGACCAGCACAGAGAGAGGTACGCATGAATCTCAGCCTCGTGACTGTCCCATTCGACTCGGCGATGCACAACACGCGTATGGGTGTGGGGCCCGGGCACCTGATTCGATCCGGCCTCGTATCGTATCTCGAGGCGAACGGTCATGACGTCGGTGTGGGCGAGGTGATGCCGCCACCAGAGTCGAAACTCGCCGAAATTCGCACCGCGTTCGAGCTCGCGCGCGGAATATCAAGAGAGGTGCGCGTTGCGCTCGGCTCCGATCGTCTGCCCATAATTCTGTCGGGCAACTGCAATTCGTCCATCGGAACCGTCGCCGGCGCACGGGGCGAAGTCATCGCTGTGTTCTGGTTCGACAGTCACGGCGACTACAACACGCCTGACACCACTGTCGGCGGATTTCTGGATGGCATGTCGCTGGCAACGCTCACCGGGAGGTGTTGGAAGCAGCTCGCGCTCAGCGTCGACGGCTTCGAAGCAGTCGCAGAGCGCGATGCGGTGCTGCTCGGCGTGAGAGACCTTGACCCGCTGGAGTCGGACCTGCTGTCGGCCTCGGATGTCCGCGCGCTATCTCCTGCGGCGGTGCGGGCAAGTCTTCCCGATGTCCTTTCGGGAATATCCCAGCGCGGAGTGCGGGATGCCTATGTTCATCTCGATCTCGACGTGCTGGATCCGTCAGAAGGCCAGGCCAATTCATTCGCGGTCGCCGGCGGATTGACTGTGCGGGAAGTTCAGGATGCGCTGCTCGAGATCGGACGACGCTTTCACATTCGCGCCGCAGGAGTGACGGCCTTCGACCCGTCGTATGATACGGACGGTCGTGTACAGCGCGCCGCCTTCGAGCTGATCGGGACGATCGCGGAGGCAGCGGCCGGGGCTTCCGCTTTTTACGGCATCACTGGCAACGAGGGGTGGTGAGCGCAGTCACGCGGCTGATGTTTCAGAGGGCGCACGAGAATGAAGCAGCGGCTGTGGCCGGCGTTCGCGCGGCGGCGGCCAGGGATCTCACGACGCGCTTCGGGCGAGGGCACTGGTCGTCCGAGCCAACCCAGCGTGGAGTGATGTCAGGAATGCGCGGTTCAGAGATATGGATCGGGAAGCGAGCAGGAGTTGCAGTGGCCACCTTTCGTTTGACGACGCGCAAGCCGTGGGCTATCGACCCGACGTATTTCACTTCACGTGAGCGTCCGATTTACGTGACTGACATGGCGGTCGAGCCTGAGTGGCGCTGCGATTTTACGAGCGCGATGTCAGCCTAGCGACCAGCTAGGGCGCCTCCCCGCTGGTCGTCATCACGGTATAGGTCGGGGACGCGGCCGCGGCCACGGCCACGGATTGAACGATCCACCGCCCGCCAATCCGCGAACCGCGGCCTCGCGCACTTCAGGTTCGTTCGAATTGAGCAGCCCTGTCAGTGTCGCCTGTGATCGCTCACCGGATTTCATCAGCGCGCGAACGAGCGCGCGTCGCACCTGATTGCTTGTCTCCCGCACGAGCGCGTCGCGAATCGCGCCCGTCGACATCGTATCTCCGACCTGTCCGAGGGCCCAGGCTGCCTTGAGGCGAGTGTCCTCGCTCTCGTTCCGCAGCGCCTGCAGCAGACCAGCGGGCGCCCTGCCGCCGCGCTGCAACTGCCCGATCGCCCACGCGGCTGTGCCGCGCACTCTCGAGCTGCGGTCGCTGCCGGCGATTGCGCCCAGAGCCTCGACAGCTCCGCGTTCGCCGATCTCACCAAGAGCCCACACCGCGGTCTCTCGTACCTGATCGGCTGCGTCGCCGCGCGCCGTTGCCATCAATGCGGGAGCTGCGCTCCGGCCCTCGATGTTGTCAAGGGCCCACGCAGACATTTCCCTCTCACGAGCGTCGCGGTCCTGGCTGAGGACGCCGGCCAGCGCCTCCACTGCTCCCGTGATTCGAGGTGGCCCAGCGCCCACGCCGCCGCCCGACGGACCGCCGGTGAGTCGTCCTGCCGGATGACACGAATGAGGGCGGGCGCCACGCTCGTGGAATCCATTCTTCCGGCGGCGATCACGGAAGCTTCGCGCACCTTCGCCTCGCTGTCCTGGAAAAGGGCGGAGAGCGGAGCGAGTGCGCGGCCGTGCTCTATTCGTCCGAGGGCCCAGGCGGCATTCGCGCGGACACCGGGCGTCGCATCACGCAATGCGCGAAGCAGAGCATCCGCGGTGCGCGCGGACTTCACCAATCCGAGGCCGAGCGCCGAGACTTCGCGCAAGGGTGCGGACGGTGACCCAAGGCGTGCAATCAAGCCGCTCACCGCGTTGTCATTTCGGTACCGGCCAAGAAGTCGCACGGACAACTCCCTCACGCGGGCGTCGTCGGAACCAAGCGACTCCAGTAGAAACTCGATATCCGCGACGGGTGGCTCGCCCGATTCGTGCTCGACGCGAGATGAGGCAAATCTCGCGAGCGGAGTGGACGGTGCGTCGCTCCAGTCCCCCCATCCATACCCGCGCACTGATTGCGAGGCGAGTGAGCAAATCAGCGGGGGGCCGGTGAGTGCCGTAAGGGGCTGCGGAGTGCTGACCGGCTTCGGTCGCTGGTTAGCGGCGGTCGCTTCAACGGCAACCGGACGCGCATTCGCTTCGACGGTATCGGCATTCTGAACGAATGAAGTGTCTGACTTTGTGGAACCGCGGGCGACTGTCGACGACGATTCGTCCATCCGCGTGACAGTTTTTTTTGCAAGTTGTTGTCTCGCCACCGGATTCAACGTCGGGCTTCGAGTCAATGTCAGGATTTGTCGCGGGCTCAGCGGCGAATTGCGCCTGCTGCACCACGCGATGAGCTGGCGCAGCGGCGCCAACAGCGATCGAGATGACGGCGAGCGCCGCAATCAATCCGGCAGCCTGGAGCCGGCCGGGACCGGAGTGGCGCAACTCGGGATCGAGTATCGCCAGCATCCTTCCCTCGAAATCCTTGCGTCGTGCCATGGCGAGGGCCACAACGGGCGTAGCGTCATGCCGCACGGAAGTCACGATGTCGAGCAGATGCTCGGCGTAATCGCTTGGACGTGCGCCGCACGCCAATGCGAGGTCGTCACACGCGCGCTCGCTCTCGGCGCGCAGATGTTTTGCGGCTGTCCAGACGAGCGGGTGAAACCAGTAGAGCGCGCAGGCAATCCGTCCGAGCGTGTGGCCCACGAGGTCGTGGCGTCTCACGTGGGCGAGCTCGTGCAGCAGTACCGCACGGCGCCTGTCGAGCGTCCAGTTGTCGCATTCAGCCGGCAGCACGATTGTCGGACGAAGCAGACCGCAGGCGAAGGCCATTCTTGCTTCGTCGCTGCACAGCAGGCGAGGGGGCTTTTCCAGCTCGAGTCGGTCAGAAACTTCCCACAGAGGCGTGAGCCAGTCCTGCGTGTCGAGTGGCAGTGATCCGCGCACGATTCGACGAACGGCGAGGGTTCCGTAGGCGAGTGACGCAGCGATGAGAAGTACTACCGTACCCCAGATCGCCAGCAGAATGGAAAGTCCGCTGAGAGCTGAGACGCGATCCACGACAGAGAATCCGACCGGTGTCGTCGTGTAACCCTCGAGAACGGTAGACACTCCGGTCGCGGAGCCAGAGACGCTACCAATGCTGTTTTCGCTCTCGGATTTCGGTGCGCTGGCAACCTGATCACTCACGGCTGGTGGTCGACGCCGCGGCCGCGGGCAACACCCGCAGCCTGAACGGGGCCCAAGCCGACAGCGCGGGAGCGAGAAGCAGAGCGCCCACCGTCACCAGCCAGACCAGATGGCGCGCACCGGCGGAGGTGCGCTGCATCGCCATGGTGATGCCGAGTGCCGTGAGCAAAATCAGGGTTGCCTTGGCGAGGAGGATCAACATCGAGGCATTCCAGCCGGCGGCCGCGATGAAATCAGAGAAGACAGCTGGTGTCATCGTCTCTATCTCCCGCTGTGGCGAGCGCGGCGAATGGTGTCGCGAAGCCGTTTCACGTCGGCATCGTCGATATTCACGTCGGTCATTCTCAGAAGGGCAGTAACCGCCTGTTCCGGCGAGTCCGCGAAGTACGTTCTAACGACGTGGGCGAGCATGTCCTCCCGCGCGCTTTCCGTCGGCTCCGCGGGATAGTAGACGTAGCGCGGCCCGTCTTCCTTGTGCCGAATGAGCTCCTTCTCTCCGAGAATCCGCAACACGGAGCGAACCGCGGAATAAGTCGGAGGGTCGGGAAGGTCTCCCATGATCTCGGCGACTGTCGCGCCATTGCGGCGGTGGAGAATGTCCATGACCTGTCTTTCTCTTCTCGAAAGGGCAGGCGTCTCGGCTTTGTTCTTCATGAGAGCAGCGGTCATTGGGAGAGTGTCATGGTCAGCGTGGTTTGAATATCCTGCTGCTGTGCTGAAAAATCAACGGTGCTGAATTTTCAACAGGCGCGTTGCCTTTATCAAGCCCCAATTTCCGTGGCGGAGCTCGGTGGGGGACGGCTAAGGCCCACAATAACAAAAGACGTGGGCAGCGGATTTGACGGATGAAAGCGGATCAGAAACAAAAACCAATAGTGAACTGAACTTGATCCGATTCTGGTGAAATGAGCTTGAACGATCTGCAGAGCTTGATTGCCCTCTTTTGTTTTTGTTAACTACATGTGCCTCTGTCCGCTGCTCGACCTTCGGATCTTCTCCGTCGGTCGACGCCTCTCATCCGCTTCATCCGCCTGATTCGTTTTCAATGTCGCTGGTCGGTCAGGGCGTGGGCGCCGCCGAATACGGCGTGGCCGGCGCTGCCGGCCCGCGTCCCTGTAAATCCCGACCGAAGTGACGCAGATTCCCGCATGATAAACGGGTTCGCCTCCGCAGTTGCGCTTGCACTTCTAGGTTCATCGTTGGTGCTCGCGCTTCCCGGTTCATCTGCTGGTGCACAGAGCGCGTTGGCTCCAGTGACTAACCTGTTGTACGCGCCTGGCGGCGGCCCGGACCAGATGATGGACCTCTACTGGCCCGCAGCCAGGCCAACCGCTACGGTGCTTTTCATTCACGGCGGGAGCCTTCAGGAATCCGGAGAGCGCCGATCGTCGCCGATGTATCGCGAAGTGTGTGCGCCGTTCGTGCGCGCCGGCATTGCCTGCGCGTCGATGGACTACAGGCTTGCTCCGCGGAACGCCTGGCCCGCAATGCCCAACGATGTCGCGGCGGCGATCCGGAAGCTGCGCCAGCTGGTCACGGAGCGGGGAGCGGACCAGCGCCGGATCTTTCTCTTCGGGCATAGCTCCGGCTGTCATCTCGCGGCGATCATTGGCGCGGACTCATCCTACCTCAAAGCTGTGGGGCTGGCGCCGTCGGACGTCGCCGGGATTATTCCCATGGGATGTACTCTCGACCGGGACGACGCCGCAATCCGCGGCGTCTCTGCCGACGACATTCACAATGTCTGGTCCTCCGACGCGCAGGATGTCGCGACCTTCGGCACGGCCGCAACCTGGATCTCCGCCAATCCCGCGAATCATATGGGAGCCCATATACCCCCGGCGCTGGTCATCGTTGCGCATGATGAGCGTTTCATGCCTGCGATCCTGGAGCAGGGAGCCCGTTTCGTGCGGCGAATGCTCGAGCACGACCGCCCCGCGCACCTGGTGGTTGTTCCAGGCAGTCACGTCAGCAGCATCTCCCACATAGGCATGCCGGACGATCCGACATTGGCGGCGATCCTGAGATTCATCGCGAATCCCTCGATGCCGTTCTGATCATGGATAGACAAACTGTTTGCGGCTTGACGCCGAGCTGATGACTGCACGAAGCCGATCACGCCGCTTTCTGACCGTGATTGCTCTTTCGCTGTTTCTGATTGCTCCAGGTGACGTTGACGCACAGCAGCGACCCAACATCATCTTCATGTACGCCGATGATCACGCCGCCCACGCGATCTCGGCGTATCGGACTCACCTGAAGTACGGCGCGCGCCTGCCTGCCACGCCAAATCTCGACCGCCTCGCGCGCGAGGGCATGCTGTTCGTCAACGCGTTTGCGACCAACTCGATTTGCGGACCCGCGCGTGCCACGGTGCTCACGGGGCAGTACGGTCATCTCAACGGCGTGATGACGAACACCGAGGCCCTGCACCCCACGAAGGTGACGTTCCCTCGGCTGCTCCAACAGGCGGGTTACCAGACGGCTCTGTTCGGTAAATGGCACCTGCGCAGCACCCCCGAGGGATTCGACCGACACGAGATCCTGGCGGGGCAGGGGCCGTATTACAACCCGGTGCTCATCTCCGGCAACGACAGCGTGCGGCACACCGGCTACACACTGGATATCGTCACCGAGCGGGCGCTGCGATGGCTTCAGCATGACGGAGCCGCAACAAAGCCGTTCATGCTGATGCTGCACTTCAACGGCCCGCACAGGTGGTGGGACCCCGGGCCGGAAGCGCTCAGTCTCTATCGCGACACTGTATTCGCGGAGCCGCCGACTTTCTGGGATTCTGCGGGAGGACGCGCTTCGCCGGCGCGCGACCCTGAAATGAAAATCGGCCTCGACATGACACTCCGCGATCTAAAGCTCGAGCCGCCAGACAACCTGAGTGCCGAGCAGCGCGCGCGCTGGGACGCCGCATATGAAAAGGAGAACGCGCGGCGCAATGGATTGCGGCTCAGCGGTGACGACCTAAAGCGATGGAACTACCAGCGGTTCATCGCCGACTATATGAGGGTCGTCGCATCGCTCGACAATCAGGTTGGCCGCGTGATGAGCGCATTGAAGGAGCGGGGTCTCGAGCAGAACACCATTCTCGTCTACAGTTCGGACCAGGGGTTCTTCCTCGGCGATCACGGCTGGTTCGACAAGCGATGGATGTACGAAGAGTCGATCCGCACACCGTTGCTCGTTAGGTGGCCGGGCGTCGTCAAGCCGTCGAGTCGCAATTCCAGTCTCGTCATGAACCTCGATCTCGCCGAGACGTTTCTCGATGTCGCCGGCGTTTCGATACCGAGGTCGATGCAGGGCCGAAGCTTCGCGCCGCTGTTGCGCGGCGCTGCCCCGAAGGGCTGGAGGACCTCGATCTACTATCAGTATTTCGAATATCCCGGCTGGCACGCCGTGCGCCGACAGTACGGAGTTCGCACCGATCGCTACAAGCTGATTCACTACTACGAAGTCGGCGAATGGGAGTTGTTCGATCTGGCCCGCGATCCTGAAGAGCTCAACAGCCTCTACGCGAGCGCCTCGCATGCGGGCGTCGTCTCGCGTCTCAAGCGGACACTGAACGATCTGCGCCGGCAATACGCCGTGCCGGACAGCGATCCTGCGCCCTACTATCCGTTCGAGCTGCCGCCTGAGTATCGACGCGGCCAGAACATGGTCCCCGCAAAGCGGCTGTCACGGCAAGGACTCTAGAGGAGCTGGCGCACTCGCGATTGCGTCATTGAGTGCGACTCATCCGTACTGCAATACGACTCGTCACAACGTTGACGTAGATCTCTCGCACCCCACTCCATATTCGGGCGCATGAGATTCTTCGCGAAGGCCGCCGGCGCGCGGAAGCCGAACCGCTTCACCGTTCGCGCATCAATTCTTGCGATCGCGCTGTTCCCCGGACTGCTCGCCTGCCTGGATGCCGGCAATCCATTCGACCCACTGCCCGAGGGCGGATATCACGTCCTGTTCATAGGCAACAGTCTCACCTACGTGAACGATCTTCCGGGCACGGTTGCCCTCGTCGCGGCACAAGGGGGCGAAACGTTTCGCGTCCGGTCGGTCGCGCTGCCCAACTATGCGGTGATCGATCACGCACTCGGCGCGAGCAACGCAGTGTCCGTCATTCAGGGGGCGGTCTCAAGCGGTCATCGCAACAATGCGGCGAATGCTTCAGATGGTGACTGCCAGCCGAGCGTTTGTCTAGGGCGTCCATTTAATTCGGCCGCAACCGCATCAAGTCGGGCTTGCGTATATCCAGAGAGATCAGTGCCTTTCGGAAAATACTGACGAAGGAGTCCGTTGCTGTTCTCATTCGTCGCACGTTGCCATGGGCTTCGTGGATCGCAGAAATAGACCTGCACACCCGTAGCGACGGTGAATGGCAGATGCTCACCCATTTCCTTCCCTTGGTCCCACGTAAGGGATAGGCGGAGGTGCGTAGGCAGCGATTGAACCGCATCGATCAGAGCATCCTTCACGTCAGCAGCGAGCCGCCCACCGTTCAAATTGACCAGCATGACGAATCGAGTTTGCCGCTCAACGAGTGTGCCGATCGCGGACCGAGACTGTTTGCCCAGTATTAGATCACCTTCCCAATGACCAGGGATAGCGCGATCCTCGATTTCCGCGGGGCGATCGCTGATCAGTACCATGTCCCTGAGCTGTCCCATGCCCGCAATGCGTCCGTGCGGACGACGCTGCGCCCGCCCCGAACGGAGGCAGCGCGTGAGCTCCTGCCGAAGTGCGCCACGCCCCTGCACAAAGAGCGACTGGTAGATCGTCTCATGTGACACGCGCATCTCCAAATCATCAGGATGATCGCGAACCAACCGCGCAGATATTTGTTGTGGTGACCACCGATGAGCGAGTCCACTCTCCACCTCGATCCTGAGCCGGAGACAGGCGAGGATCTTCGGCGTCTTGGGTCGGCGCGCTCGTCGGTGTGCCGTGTTATCTGCTCGCCAGGCACGATACTTAACTCGCGCCCCGTTCGTCGCAACGTCGCGTGAGACGGTCGACGGCGAACGACCCAGCCGCCCCGCAATCATCCGACACGAGTCACCCGCCAACAGTCCGCGGGAAATCTCTTCACGCTCTGCGAGCGATAGCCGTAACGCTGACTGTGGTCTCATCCGCGGCTTCAGACCGCCAGTCTTCCTAAGAATGCGCTGTACCGATTTGGCTGAACACCCGATCGCCAGAGCTGCGGTGAGATGTGTCTCACCTGCACGAACGCGGTGCTGAAGCTCGAGCCGCTCCCTGTGCGTCAGCCTATGTGCCGGCCCCGATCCCTGCCCCATGTGACACCCCGCATTAGACGATAAGAAGAATGATCAATCGCCAAACATGATGCAGGGACCGTTTGAGACTGCCGGTGCAAGACCCATTGTCAGGTGCAGCGTTTCGTTAGGCAGGGTACGAGGAGCCGGCACGGCTATTCGGACGCCGCTTCGGTGTGTGGGTGGTGGGTTGAGCAACCTGCGCAGCGACGAACTCGATGAAGCGAGCGATGCGTGGAAGGGGAAGAGGCCTCAGGGCGCCGGGGCGGGCGCCGATCGCCGCCTGAACGAGAGAGTGCCACCGCTCCGGGAGAGTGCGCAAGGCCCAGCGAGCGGCGCGCGGCTTCGAGGCCACTTCGCCCGTCCGATGGGTGCAGAGAATGCGGCACAAAGTGAGCACGGCATACGCGCGATAGAAGCGTTGGCCACGCCACTCGCTTGCCGGATCTACGATCTCAGCGCGGAGATAGCCGACCTCGCGCACG
>JALYOO010000126.1 GCA_030856845.1 Gemmatimonadota bacterium | reverse complement strand
CAAGCTCGGCCCTTCCCTGCCGCCGATCGGTGTTCCTCACCGCGCTGTTCGCAAGGAGAATCCGCTCTACTCTTTCGCCAATCCCGTTCGACTCGGCGAGTGACGTTCCCGGAACCGTCACCACGCTCACTGTCAGTGCACCCTCGTTGAACTCCGGAAGGAACGCGGATCCAAGCAGAGGAAGCGAAGCAAGAGTCAGAACGAACGCCGCCGCAGCACCAGCGATCACACGCCTCGGATGTGCGGTGACGGTGTCCAGAACTCGCGCATATCGAAGCTTGAGCCAGTGCACCAGGCGGCTCTCGGATTCGGTTTGCACGGCCTTCGAATTCGGAAGCAGATAGCTGCAGAGCACGGGGGTGACGGTGACGGCGACGAGCAGCGAAGCAAGAATGGACACGACGTACGCGAAACCCAGGGGACGAAGGAGTCGCCCCTCGACTCCTCCGAGAAAGAACAGGGGCAGGAAAACGACGATGATGATGAGCGTCGCATTCACGATCGACGATCGGATTTCACGAGACGCTTCGTAGACAACGGTGAGCGGCGCGCGCTGTTCCCCGGCCGGCAGGTGATGGTTCTCCTTCAAGCGCCGGAAGACGTTCTCGACGTCGATTATCGCATCGTCCACGAGGGCTCCGATGGCGATTGCCATTCCGCCGAGCGTCATGGTGTTGATGGTGATGTCGAGCAGCTTCATGGCGAAGATCGCGACGACGAGCGACAGAGGGATTGCGACGATGGAGATCGCTGTCGCCCTCAGGTTCCACAGGAAAAGGAAGAGGATGATTACGACGAAGATCGCGCCGTCACGCAGCGCCTTGATCACGTTCGTGACGGCAACGCTGATGAAGTCTGCCTGCTGAAAGAGATCGGCCTCCACCTTCATACCGCGTGGAAGCGTTCGCTGTACCTCCGCCAGCTCTCGCTCTATGCGCTCGGTGAGCTCCAGCGTGTTGGCGCCGGGCTGCTTCTGCACTGCAAGCACAACCGCCGGCTTCGCGTTGACGGAGCCATCGCCATACTTCGGCGCTGCTCCGACTCTCACGTCAGCGACCTGACCGAGGATGACCGGCACTCCTCCGCGAACGGCGACGACGGTCCCCGCGATGTCGTCTGCGCTTTGCGCGCGACCGATGCCGCGAATCACGTATTCCTGACCCTTGTCCATATACACACCGCCCGACGCATTCTGATTCGATCCCTTGGCGGCACGGACCACGTCTTCGAGGCTCACTCCCGTCGCGGACATGCGCGCCGGATCGGCGATTACGTGATACTGCTTGACCGCTCCGCCAATGGGGATTACCTGGGCGACACCCGGCACTGCCAGAAGTCTGCGGCGAATCGTCCAGTCGGCGACAGTTCTCAATTCCTCGGGCGCTTGTGGCCCGGTGAGGCCGATCATCATGATCTCGCCCATCACCGACGAGACGGGCGCCAGAACGGGCGGAGAAACGCCGGTTGGCAGCGACGCCGCGACAGTTTGCAGTTTTTCCGCGACGATCTGGCGAGCGCGGAAGATCTCCATTCCCCAGTCGAATTCGACCCACACGACCGAGATCCCCTGCGCCGTGGACGAACGCACGCGCCTCACGCCGGTCGATCCATTGACTGCCGTCTCGATAGGAAATGAAACGAGACTCTCGACCTCTTCCGGCGCCATGCCATGTGCTTCGGTAAGAACCGTTACCGTCGGAGCCGTAAGGTCGGGAAAGACGTCCACCGGCATGCGGTACGCGGTCCAGGCCCCACCCGCCAGCATCATCACGGCAGCCGCGATGACGAGCACACGGTTCCGGAGCGACAGGGCGATCAGCTTGTTGAGCATCTCTCGAATTCCCTAATGCTCGTGACCGTGGGCGGGCACCGATGCAGACAGAGAAGCGAGCCGTACCTGGTACGGAGCGCCGGTCACAACGCGCTCACCCTCCTTGATTCCGGATACGACCAGCACGTACCCCCCTTCACTTCCGCCGAGGGTGACGTCGCGCTTCTCGAATGTTTCGCCCTCGGGCTGGACGTATGCAACGGGCCGTCCGCTCTCGTCGAGAATGGCGCTCTTCCGAACAATGACGCCCGTTACCTGGCGGCCTGTGCCGACGGAGGTTCGAGCATTTGACCCGACCCTTATCGAGCCGTCGCGGTTTACGATCTCATAGATGACAGCGACGGTGCGAGACAGAGAGTCGATAACACTTCCAGACGAAACCATTCGCTGCGCCCGGTAAATCCGGGGCGATCCCTCGAGCTCGAACGAACCGTTCGAAGCTTGCCCGATAAGCGATGCCTGTGCGGCCGGGACATTCGCTTTCAGCCACACGACGGACGGATCGACGATCGTGAATAGCGCCGCACCGGCATCGACACGACTGCCCGGTACTATCAGACGTTCAGTGACGACGCCGCTGATGGGTGCACGAATTGCAACCTTGCCGCTTCCTCCCCCCAATCCGACCAGTGACTCGCGTGCCGCCTGCAGACGAATCTCGGCCTCGCGAACACGACGCTGGGGAACGGCCTCGGCGGCGAAGAGACGCTTTGCTCTCTCATACTCGTCCTGCGCTTCCCTCAAACGTGCGCGCGCTTCGGGATAAGACGCGCCGCCCTCTCCGAGCGATGGAGTGAGCAGCGCGAGCACCTGTCCTCTGCGTACCTGCTGACCAGGAGACGGCGAGGCGGCGATGCTCGTGCCGTCGATCAGGCCGGAGATCGGAGCAGCCACCTGAGCAAAGCGGCCGGCGGCAGGTACTATCTGGCCCGATGCCTGGAATGATTCGAGAACGCTTCCACGTTTCGCGAACTCAGTCTGGAAGCCGGGCGTCTTCCATTGCTGCTCCTTGAGGAAAGGGATTCCACTTTCGTCGCCTTCCTGCTCCTTCGGTGCCTCGCTTTCGCTGGCGTACACCTGCAACCCAGAAACAGTGATGCTGTCACGCGACTGTGGACTGTCGATGATCAGAGTGAGATCGTAGATGCCCGGCCGCTTGAACTCGGGCGACGGCCCGTAGATTCCCGGCGAGCGCGGCACGTCCTGTACGACAACCACCGGCTCACCTCCGCTGCGAGGGTGGAAGCGCAGTGTGATCCTGCCCGATCGAAGCGGCGCAAAATCGGTGATGTCCGTGAGGTGAACCGCGAACTTGTCGGGCGCGCCGACAATGAGGGCTGGATGCTCCATGAACAACTCTGTCGAGTCAGTCCACTGAGTGATCGCGCCGCCGGCCGGCTCGGCTTCAGCGGTTGCGGCCTCTGGCCGTTTGCACGCCGATGCAAGAATGATCAGCGAGACGACGGCGACCATTCGACAGGTCGTCCTGTTTGACGGAGTTGTCACTTTCCATCCTGGGTCAGCAT
>JALYOO010000120.1 GCA_030856845.1 Gemmatimonadota bacterium | reverse complement strand
TGGACTGGCAGCCGGAAATATTCCTGAGGGAAGACGAGCGGGAAGAAGCCCGGGGACACTGGCACGCTGCGATGAGAGCAGTCCAATCGGGCCTGTCTTCGCAGGATGAGAGGGGGGATGAACGGGCGGGCTCACGCCATCCCTCCGTTCAGAGCAGACTGCTGGTGAATCTCTCCGCATCCGAGCCCAAGCGACGGTGGCAGGATGCAAACTTCATCGAAGTGTTGTCGAGCATACGAGACCGCGCACGGTCGATGCCGATCGTAGTCATCGGATTGCCTGCCGAACGGGCTTCTGTACAACGGGTCGCTCTAGCGATACGCGGGCACGCGGCAGAAACGCCGCGGTTACGCCAGGCGCTGGCATTGGTCGGAACATCGGATATGGTGTTCACGCCGGACACGAGTATCTCACATGCAGCGTCCGCTTTCCGGAAGCCGGCTGTCGTACTGCTCAAGCGCGATCACCACCCCTATGCGCCCTATAACATTCCGGGCGAAAACGTTTTCTGGGACGGGAACGAAATTCATTCTCTGCCGTCTAACAGGGTACTGGGTGCCGTGGAGCGTCTTGTGGCGCAACACGGCAGGCAGGCGTAAGGCATTCAACATGTTCGTTCGGGAAACCAGAATGACATCGAGATCAATACGCGTGGCCTGTGTCGCAGCTGGAATTGCGTTCTGCCCGGTGCTGGCCGAAGCCCAGCACGTGCACGGCAAAGACAGCGCCGCACATCACGCCACGATACCAGCCGAAATCACCGACGCTGAAGCTACGGCGGCTGACCGAAGCATGAGCAGCAACGGCACCATGAACAGCGGCGACATGAAAGCGATGGCAGCGCACATGGAGATGACACCGCGACGTGCCGCGAATCGCGCAGACTCAGACCGCGCAGCAATGCTGGTGACACAGCTGCGTTCGGCGATCGGCCAGTATCGCGATGTAACAGTCGCCGAAGCGGATGGGTTCAAGCAGTTCGCGCCGCAACTCAAGAATCAGCGCGTGTATCACTTCACCAACTACAGGTGGGCACTGGGGAACGAGTTTCGATTCAATCCCGAAAAGCCGACGTCATTGCTGTACAGCCGCGACAAGGCGGGAAAGTTCGTGCTCGTGGGCGCGATGTACACTGCACCCAAGCGGTACGGTGCCGACGATCTCGACAAGCGGGTCCCGTTGAGTGTGGCGCAGTGGCACAAGCACGTGAACTGGTGTCTGCCAGGTGGGCGACAGGCCGAGCGGTGGAAGGAGACGATGAACGGGCGTCCGGTGTTCGGGCCGCTCGGTGTCTCGACACGCAAGGAATGCGATGCTGCCGGCGGCCGGTTCCGCGACGAAGTGTTCGGATGGATGGTCCACGCCAACGTGTTCGCCGGCGATGACCCGAAGGTCATCTGGGGCGACGACCACCAGATGACGGGCGATGAAATGGGGGAGCACAAGCACTAGCTAGCGCATCGTGTCCCCGGTCGTTTAGCCGGCTGGCTCCGACGCCGTGCGGCGGGGAGCGCTCTCCAGCGAAAGCAGCGTCTTCTTGTGGAAGAGACTGTTCTCATCGTTGATGAGCCCGAGCTCTATCACGCGGTCGACTATCCATCCTTCCGTCATGAGAAGGCGCGGCTGCTGTATGTCCGACGGAAGGTCGAAGACCATCGTGGCCAGGGTCTCTTCGTGAGTCACCTTCGCCTCGGATGGAAGCGGGCCCGGACGCGAATCCGATCCGGCGAAAGCAGCCTCGGCCACTGCCGAACGCGAGTATTCCCTGCCGGAAGCATCTACCACCTTGGCGACTGGACGGTAGAGCGTCATGTCGATGTTCGGGTTCTTCGCGCTGTTGTGCAATCGCAGCGTGACGATGTGAAAGACCCCCTTTGCCTGCATCGATCCATTACTCGTTGCAATGGAAGTTGACGTCTCGGTTCGATCGACTGACATGCCGAGGTGACAATCGAGATAGAAGCCACAGAACCACTTCGTCTCACCGGCGGCGAGCGTCTGCTCCCTGCTCGACGCGGAGGCGGCGATCACCCCGGCCCCGTAGGCAGTCGCAAGGATGGCGGCTCCGCTGAGGATCGTCCGGGCCACTGCCGATCTTCGCCGGCGCGAGGCGATGAACGCGATGGCGCAGGCGGTGATGATGGCCATGGCGACGAGCAGAAGGAGAATCGCGTTTGCGCCGCCGACGAGAGCATTCATTGCACTACTCCTGAAGTGAGAAAATCCGGTAATCGCGCCTGAAAGGAGCGCTCCACGCTCTCAGGATATACCGTCTCCTCATTTTCGTCAAGTACTTTGCAATGCAGAGCCAACGTCGTCCGTCACCGTAGACGTGCGGACGGGACTTATGCCGCTACGGTTTCCAGACCGGCCTGAGATTGTCGAGCGAGCGGGCGCTGATCTGGAAAATCTTCGTTCGGTCGAGCGTCATCACGAAGATGTTCTGGCGCGACGTGCCCTGAATGATCGCAGTGAAAGCGAGGCGGGTGCCATCGGCAGACCACTTCCCGAATCCGGCAACCACATTGGCGGGAGACAACCGTACCGGTGTGCCGCCCGAGCCTGATATCACGTACATGCCGAACGTGCCGAGTCTGACGGCAGTGAAGGTGATGAGATTGCCGTTGGGCGACCACTCGGGCTCGAAATCGTCCTGGTTCGTCGTATTGGAAGTAATTCTCGAGATCTCGCTGCCGTTGACATTCGCGACGTAGAGCGAGCTCCCGATTCCGTTGAAATAGTTGTGTCCGCTCATCGCCAGTCGAGTCCCATCGGGCGACCAGTTCGCATACTCCTCGGCGACGTTGGGCGAATTCGTGAGATTGCGAAGGCCCGAGCCGTCGGCGTTCACGACATAGATGTCGCTAAGTATGGCCCGCGTCGGAGCATAGACGAAGGCGAGCCTGCTTCCGTCCGGCGACCACCACCCGCCGTAAACGGTGTCGCCTGCGGGAGGACTTACGATGACTGCGTTGCTTCCATCGGGATTCGTGACGACGAGGCGCCCGTCGCGGTAGGAATTGCGCTTGGTCCAGTTCGGCGACCACTGGACCAGCCCGCGCTCGACTACGACGTCGTTGGATCCGTCGGTATTGACGATATGCGAAGTGAAGTCACCGGTTTCGGGGGGGAACCGAATGAAGGCGAGCCGGTTCCCGTCAGGCGACCACCCATCGAACTGCTCGTGATCGGGGTTGGTCGTCACCCGCTGAACCCCGGCGGGGCCGACGACAAAAACATCGAGCGCGCCTCCCCGTGTGCTGGTGAAAGCCAGCGTACCCCCGGAGTATTGATCAACGCTTTGAATGATCTCCGTAGCGACGACACGCACCGTCATCTCGCCC
>JALYOO010000118.1 GCA_030856845.1 Gemmatimonadota bacterium | reverse complement strand
GCCTTCCGCATCGCTCACCGCCCTGCGCTGTTTCTCCGTGAGCACGCCGAAGTCGCCGTCGCCGAGCAGCTCCAGAGTGGCCAGCACCGACGTGAGCGGACTCTTCAGGTCGTGCACGATCATCTTCATGAGATCGTCTCTGACCTTCTCGAGCTCCCGAAGCTTGCGATAGCTGTTTTCCAGAGCGTCGGTCGCAGCTTTGAGCTTCAGCAGGCTGCGCACCCGAGCGCCGAGGACCAGCCGGTTGTGAGGCTTCGTCAGGAAATCGTCGCCACCAGCTTCAATGCCGCGAACGCGATCTCCGGTGTCGTTGAGCGCCGTCACGAAGATGACCGGGATGCGTGATGTTCGGGGATCGCGCTTGATGCGGCGGCATACCTCGAAGCCCGTCGAGCGCGTATCGACACCGAGATCGCCCGCCGGCATCGACACGTCGAGGATGCAGATGTCGGGTGAATGCTCGAAACAGGCGGCGATGGCAGACGGACCATCGTGCGCCGCGACGGTTCGATATCCAAGACTGTGCAGCTGGTCGAACAGGAGCTCGACGTTGGCGGGAACGTCGTCAGCGACGAGTACTAGCGGGCCGGTGTCCTTCGCCAGCTCACCCATTGCTACGGCCTGACGCGAAGCCCAAAACTGAGAGTGAGCGACCTCTCACGCGCCGACTCGAGCGCTGCCGCGGCAGCCGAGCGCGATGAATACTGGAGCGTCATGTCGAACGACGCACGGTTCTTGAAGAACTGCGCTCCAATACCGCCAGCGAATGAGAGCTCCGATACCTCGTCGTCCGCCGCCTGAAACGGAAGCGTGCGGTATCGGCTGCCAAGCCGAAATACGAGGAGGCGATCGGCGATGCGCGGGCCGGCGGTCTCCAGTCCGACTCCCCCCTCCCATGCGTCGGCAGCAGCGGCGGCATCGCTGCCCAGTCCATTGAGCGACGACCACGTTTCGCGCGCCACCTGCGCCGACAGGCTTGCACCTGTGATGCCCTCGTAGGAAAGTCCCGCCGCGATGCGATCGGGCACGTTTGCCTCCGACACCGTGCTGTCATTCGAGCTGGCGCGAATCTTCGCGCCTTTACGCCCGCTCACGGCGAGCACCAGCACGCGAGACGGACGCAACACTGCGCCCGCAGAACCGGCGTATCCCGTGTAGCCAAGCGTCGAGATCTGTGCAACCGGAGTGAACTGGAGCGTATCGGGAAAGCTCTGCGTGAAGAAGATGCGATTCTGCCCCGTCAGCACATGGCCGGCGAGCCCTACCTGAACCTTCGGCGTGAGAGCAAAGCCGACTGCCAGACGCACGTCATTGATGGCGCCAAGTACTCTGACGGTTTCGGTCACGGTCGCCGTCTGATCTCCTACGATTACTGCGCGTTCGCCGCTCGTCGATGAGGAGCGATCCAGGAAGGTCGACACCGCGAGGCCAACGGCTCCCCGCGATCCCATCGGCAGCGTCGCCGACGTCAAAGGGAAGCGCGCGGTCGTAGTGCGAGCCGATGCACCGCCCGCGGAGTAACGCCGGAACTCCGGCTCGTACTGGAGAAAGACGCGTGGATCCGAGGACGCCGCGATCGCGGCCGGATTCAGCGGGCTGTCAGTGTCGAAGAGTCCGAGACCGCCGCCTGTGGCGAGCGCCCGCGAACTGAGCTGACCAGGCGGGTAGCCGAAGCCCTGAGTGCTGAGTGTACCCTGCGCGTTCGCGCGGGTACCGGCAAGCAGAAGGGCAGCGGAGATGACGATAAGCCCGCGGCGGCTCACGGTAACCCTCTCGATTTTCTCGCGGAGTAGCTGATGCGCAACCTGGGCCTCAACCCGGGAGCCGCTTCGGCGGAAAAGAATCTTGCTTCGAGCGGAGTCTGTCCTTCAGTCGTGCTGAGGAGGACGAGTGCCCGTGGAGTGTCCGTTGCGTTCTGTCCGCGCCAGAGCGCTACGACAGTCGCAACCTCGATGGTCTTGAGACCGCTGTCTCGGGGGGCAAGTTTCAGTGTGTCGGTGATGACAATGGCGGTGATCTGAGAGGCCTTGGCGATATCCGTAACGGCTACGGTGGCGAGGCCGACATGCGGCAGCACGCGTATCGTGTCAGCCGCGTCAACTCCGAGATTCGGCCGTTGCGTGAGGAGCAGCGATGCCCTGACGACATCTACCGAGTCGACCAGAAACAAGGGAATGTCGAACCTGAGGTAGACGCGGCGGGCCGGCAGCCCGCCGACATTGAGCGTTCCCACCGAGCCACCCTCGGTTCCGCGCGCGAGAATGGTGTAATCATCGAGACTGGCGGCCAACGCTGGCTGATCAGCCGGCGTAGAAGAATAAGGAACGAGTGAAACCCTTCTCACGGCGGTATCCGGAGTGACGCGAAATGAAAGCTGAGTTGGCGCGACCGCACCTTCCGTTGACCGAATGCGAAGCTGGACCGAACCCGTTGATCGCGCCCGAAGTCCCAGTCTGAGTCGGGTGCCGCGTCTGGATAGAATTGCGGCGGGAGGCAACGCAAAGAAAACGGTGTCCTTGAGCTCTGCCACCACGAACGTGCGTGACGCGATCAGTCTGTCGGGCGTGAAGAGCGCGGTCACCGCCGCAGTGAGCGTGTCGGCTTCGGTGCTGTTCACGTCGTAGGCGTCGATGGTGACCGGTCCCGGTACCTTGCCGCCGGAGGTGTCCACACGCATCTGAAGCAATACGCTGTCGACTGTCGTGATCTCCGTCGACGTGGTATCGGTAATAACGCGGCGGTACCGCGTTGGAATCGAGTCGAAGCGGATGAC
>JALYOO010000113.1 GCA_030856845.1 Gemmatimonadota bacterium | reverse complement strand
TGCGCAGGCACGTGGCCGCAGTGAGCGTCGGGATAGTAGACGGTGAAGCGCGGCTCGACCTCGACTACCCGGAAGACGTGCGGGCCGAAGTCGACATGAACGTAGTAATGAGCTCGGCGACGAATTTCGTCGAGGTGCAGGGTACGGGCGAGCATGGAACGTTCGACAGGGCTCAGCTGGACTCGCTGCTCGATCTCGCGACATGGGGAATTCTGAAGCTCGATCAGGCTCAGCAGGCGGCGCTTGGCGGTTGAGCGGCAGTTCCTGCTCGCCACCCGGAATCCCGGCAAGCTGCGCGAGCTCATTGGGATACTCGAGAAGTTCGATCTTGTCTGCGTCTCGGCGGATGACGCGGGAATTCAGCGCACGCCGGAGGAAGAGACGGTCGAGAGTTTCGATTCGTTCGAGGAGAACGCGCTGGCGAAGGCCCGCTATTTCTTCAAGTTGAGCGGCGGCTTGCCGGTGCTCGCCGATGATTCCGGATTGTGCGTGTCGGCCCTGGGAGGCGCACCGGGAGTGTGGAGCAAGAGATACTCCGGGCGCAGTGACCTCGACGGTCCGGCGCTCGACGACGCCAACAATGCCGCTCTGCTCTCAGCCCTGCGTGCTCTCGCGCGCGATGCCAGCTACCGTTGCGCCGCGGCGTATGTCGATGGCGCTAACGAGCTCGTCGCGGTCGGTGAGACAAGAGGCAGGATTGTCGATGAGCCGGCCGGAACCGAAGGCTTCGGCTACGATTCGTATTTTCTCTCAGCTGAGCTTGGATGCACGTTCGGTGAGGCGCCGATCGATGCAAAGGCGGGCATCAGTCATCGCGGCCTCGCGTTCAGGAAGCTGCTGGGCACACTTCGAGAACGGGGCTTGCTCCCGTTGAGTGACTCCGGCTGAGGGGCCTGACTCACGAATCGTTCGATCTTCTCCAGGCTGGCCAGGAACGATGCTGGTCCTTTTCTTCCCTGCGCAACACGCTTTCGATCAGTGCGTCGAATTCAGAGTCCGTCATGGACCCGCGGAATCTTTCGAGGCGTTCGCGGATCAAGACCCTTCTGACCTGGTCGGATTCTTCTAACGGCAAAGGTTCACCTGCTGACTGATGCATGTCCATACCCTACTCACGCACGGACGGGGCCACTCACAACATGGGGAGGAGGGCTCTATCGTTGCTCCCTCTCCACTGGCGGTCGGATTAGATTGCAATGTCCATCGGGGCGTAGCGTAGCCCGGTATCGCGCCTGCTTTGGGAGCAGGAGGTCCCCGGTTCAAATCCGGGCGCCCCGACTGAGTTGACCGCCTTCTTGTATCCGGGCTCGCGTGCCTTTAGATAGTCATCGCCAGGGGAAACTCTTCCCCCCTCGACTACGCCTTCGGTAGATTGGCGTCATGTGCGATAGCTGGCGAGACGACCGGATAGCCCACAGCTAGTGCTGAGGCGGGTGCTGTTTCGCGTCTACAAGGGCGCGGCTAAGCTTATCTTCGGCTCCTCGCTCGCAAGGCACTACCCCGCCCATCCGCTCCCACAGGCGCTTCCTCGCTTCGATCAGGCCCGATGTGACTACGGTCCGGGGACACAAGATGTATCTGGACCCCGTTGACTCGCTGCTTCTTTCGATGCGGGGCATTTATGAACCAGCCGAGACCGCGCTTGTCCAACAGCTGGTTGGGCCAGGAAGCACGGTGTTGGACATTGGGGCAAACATCGGCTACTACACGCTGCAGTTCGCAGAACTCGTCGGAGCCTCGGGCCGCGTCATCGCATTTGAACCTGATCCGGCTAATTTCGAACTCCTCGCAAGGAATACTCAGCTAAACGGGTATCTCAATGTGACTCTCGTTCAACGCGCCGCCTCAAACACGGCTGGCATTCTCAACCTTCACCGATCGATTACGAATTGGGGCGACAGCCGCATTTTCGATTCTCATGATGGACGTTCAACGGTTGAAATTGCTTCACTCCGCCTCGATGACCATCTAGCCCGACCTTGATTCTGTGAGTTTCATCAAGATGGATATTCAGGGCGCGGAAGGAGTGGCGCTGGAAGGGATGATCCGCCTCCTGGGACGGAGTCCGCAAGCGAAAATCCTCACCGAGTTCTGGCCTGAGGGGCTTGCAGGATGCGGCACAAGCCCCCAGGCCTTTCTTGATTCGATCACATCGCTTGGCTTCGCGCTGTACGAAGTGGGAGAGGAACCAGGTGACCTAGTGCTGACTACCTCCCAATCGCTGATGGCGCGGAGAGATCTTGCGTCTGGAAGTCACGCAAATCTTCTTTGCTCTCGCCAGCCAATGCATCTACGCGCCAGCAGCGAGTGATTACTTGCCCGTCTTCGTAAAATCTCCCGCCTTGATGACGGTGATCTTCGACGGGTCGACATGCTTGCGCATGGCTTCGACCAGCTGTTGAGGGGTGAGCGACGCGATCCGGTTTTCAAACTCGATGTCGTACGCGGTCGTACGTTTCAGGTACAGCTGATTCGCCAGCGCCGCGGCAAGTGAGTTGTCGTTGGCGCGGGATTGCAGCCGCTGCTGCAGATATCCGGAGCGCGCTTCGTTTAGCTCCGTCGCAGTGAAGCCATCCTTCAGCATGCGTGCGATCTCTTCCTTGAACGCCGCCTCGAGCTTGGCTGCATTCTGCGGGGCGTAGATTGCGAACGTAGTGAACTGACCGCTTCTGTCCAGCGGACGCGCCGAAACCTGTGAACCCACTCCGTAGCTGATCCCTTCCTTCTGCCTGATCCGGGTAGCCAGTCGTGAGTTGAGGAAACCCCCGCCAAGGATATAGTTGGCGAGCGCGACCGCTGGGTAGTCGGGATCGTCGTCGCGAAGCGCGATGTTCAGCCCCGCCATGAAATACGCGTTTTCCTTATCGGGGGTCGCGATTGTCTGCGAAGTCGCGGCGATGTCCCGGTAGGGAACCACAATGCGCTCGAATGGCGTAGTGCTCTTCCATGAGCCAAAAAGTTCGTTGCCGATTGCCGTCACCTCGGCAGCATTGAAGTCGCCGACTACCGCCATCGTACCGCGCGCCACCCCGTAAAAGTCGGAGTGAAACTTCTTCACTTCGTCGACTGTTACCGCCTTGGTATTGACGACGTCCTCATCCAGCGTCGCGACGTAGCTGGGATGACCCTTCGGCCAGGGATTCATCGTTCTCTGATACGTCAGCTGAGCCAGGGCAGTCGGCTCGGATTTCTGCTCTTCCGCCTGCGCGAGCAGCTCTTCCCGCAGCTGCTCGAGCTCCTTGGCATCAAATGCCGGCGACTTGAGAACGTCTCCGACCAGCCGGAGTACCGCCGGCAGATTCGGTCGAGTCGTCTCGATGGAGACGCGTGCGGAGGTGGCGCCGCCCGTGAGGTTAACACGGGCCTGAAGACGGTCGAGCTCGTCCTTGATCTGCTGCCGCGTGCGATTGGTAGTGCCCCGCATCAGCATACGGGCGACGATACCCCCCGCTGTCGCCTTGTTCATCAAGGTCTTCTCGGAGCCAAACCTGAGATCGATCACTGCGAAGACCGTGTTTCCCCGTGTGGACTTGGGTAGCAGCGCCAATTCGAACCCGTTGCCGAGCGTGGACCGCTTCGTACGTGTTTCGATGTTGGTAGGGGATGGGTCAAACGCCTCGCCCACCGAGCGCACTGGGTCGCCCTTGTAATCCCTCACCATGGCCATCACATCGGTGACCGCAGGAATCTCGGCTCTGTCCGGCTTCTCGGTGGGGATGAACAGCGCGAGAGTGCGATTAGCCTGTTTCAAATACGTCGCTGCAACTCGCCTCACGTCTACTGCCTTCACCTTCCGCACCCGGTCGCGATGCAGAAACAAAAGGCGCCAGTCACCGCCGGCCGCCCATTCCGACAACTCGAGTCCCACACGCTCCGAGGAATTGAGAGTAAGGTCGATATTTTTTAGCAGCGTGACCTTTGCCCGATCCACTTCTTCGCTCGTTGGCGCCGCAGCCGCTGTCCCTTCCAATGTCCGCACAAGGATCGATGCCGCGGTGTCGAGCGACATCTCCTTGCGCACATTGGCGAACCCGATCATCACTCCAGGCTCTCTCAGCTGGAAGCTGAACGCGCCTGTGGACGCTGCCTTCTTCGTCTCCACCAGTGCCTTGTACAGCCGTCCGGAAGGGGATGAGCCGATCACTTCCGTGAGAACATCGACCGCTGCGTAATCCGGGTGTGATCCGGCCGGCACGTGGTAAACCACTTCGGCGACCTGGACATCGCCAACGCGCCGAAGGGTCACCTGCCGCTCACCATCCTGCGTTGGCTCCGCAGTGTATGTCGGGAACAGAATGTTGCCCGCATTCAGAGAACGACGCGGGCGGGGAATTCCGCCGAACTTTCGCTGAATCAATCGCAGCGTCGTCGCCTCGTCGAACTTTCCCGCGACCACCAGCATTGCGTTGTCGGGCTGGTAATAACGCCGGTAGAATGCCTGCAGCCGCTCGATGGGAACGTTCTCGATGTCGGCGCGCGCGCCGATCGTCGAGTTCCCGTAATTGTGCCAGAGGTACGACGTCGACACCGCACGCTCCAGCAGCACACCGAACGGATCGTTCTCGCCGCTTTCGAATTCATTGCGGACGACTGAGAACTCGCTCACGAGATCTTTCTTTGCGATGTAGCTATTGACCATGCGGTCGGCTTCAAGATCGAGCGCCCAGTCGAGATTGACCTCGGTCGCCGGCACAGTCTCGAAATAGTTGGTGCGGTCGAACCAGGTAGTCCCGTTCGGCCGTGCCCCGTGCGACGTCAGCTCCTGCGGAATGTTGGGATGGCGAGGCGTACCCTTGAACACCAGATGCTCGAGGAGATGCGCCATGCCAGTCTCACCATATCCCTCGTGACGCGAGCCGACGAAATAGGTGATGTTGACGGTGACGGTGGGTTTGGACGCGTCCGGGAACAGCAACACCTTGAGCCCATTCGAAAGCTCATACTCCGAGATTCCTTCGACGCTCGCGACCTTGCGCGGCGCACCGGAAGCTGCGCGCCCTGCAGCTTGCGCGCCTAGCGTTTGGGCCGCGCCGGCGGCGAGCGTCGCCATAACCGCCAGTGACAGGGCGCTGCGCCGCGTGTAGAATCGGCAGTCGATCATCATTCCTCGTTGTGGTCCGTGAGCATTTCACCCGGTCGGGCGAGCGATCAATCTGGGACGGAGAAGAACACCCCGTCCAGCATTTTGTTCGTGCAGGCCAGGGAATTCCGCCCAAAATCCGAATTGCACCTGCCTCGCAGTCAGCTTATTCTAGGATCGGGCTGCGAACGCCGAAAACGGGGCTGGTCTTCGTCCAGACGGTTCGAATCCGACTCGCAGCGATTGAACGCCACGTTCGGGAACGTTAAGTTGCGGCAAGCTGCGCCAGTAGCTCAGTTGGATAGAGCAACAGCCTTCTAAGCTGTGGGTCGGGGGTTCGATTCCCTCCTGGCGCGCCACAGTGCAGGGAACACTGCGCCGTTAGCTCAATTGGCAGAGCAAATGACTCTTAATCATTAGGTTGTAGGTTCGATTCCTACACGGCGCATTACATGGGACTCAATACGATTCGAGGGCCGCTCACCTGAAGCGGCCTTCGTCGCTTCTGCCGCGCGGTGCAATGGCATCTCTTCTTCGGTGACGTCGTGAAATCCAACCGGGAATGGCGGTTCTGGGGCGAAACCGATCCCCTTTTCGCGGTGAACTCGCGTGCTGACAAGCGTGCCGGCCTCCCCGGCGCGTGGACCGCGGACGAGTTTCTTGCAACAGGCGAGACATATTTCGCCGACGTCGCAGCTCAGTGGCGCCAGTATGGAATGGGCGAGCACCGCTGCATCGAAGTTGGTTGCGGCGCTGGGCGAATTACCGGACCGTTGCTTGCCAGGTTCGCGTCGGTCGTTGCAATAGACGTGTCTCACGCACAGATCGAGTCGGCAAAGCGGCTGTTGGGCGAGCGGGCAAAGCGTGTTTCATTCTTCGTCGTGGACGAACCGGTCATCCCGGTGGACGATGACAGCTGCGACGGGTTTTTCTCTTCCGAGGTCTTTCAGCATTTCTCTAACGCGGCAGGAATCAGGCAATACCTGTCTGCGGCCGTGGCGAAGCTCATGCCCGGCGCCACAGCCTGCTTTCAGCTTCCAATAAGCGGGCTGCAACGACTTACCCGGCCGATCGATCGTCTCCGCGTGCGTTTGATTCCTGTGCAACGTATGCTTGGGCGAAAGGCCATAATGGATTTTCGATTCTACGAAGCCCCGGCGGTATTCCTGATGATGGAGGCGGCAGGATTCAGAGACTGCGAGATGCGCGTATTCGAAGTCGACGGTCACGGGGGCCGGCCGATCTTTTTCTTTGGTCGCAAGCCTTCCTCGCCTTCAGACGGACAGCGTTAGATTCGGGCGTGAATCGAGCCCCTCGCTAGTGCCCAGTCTGCAGGAACAGTCGCCGGACGATACCGGCTCCCAGGCAGTGCCGGAGCTTTCAGTTGTCATTGGGTCGGTGGACTCCGCCCGTTCGATCGAAGCGTGCCTCGAGTCCATCTTTGCTGCTGGGAAGCAGCACCGGATCGAGGTGCTCCTCATCGATGCCTCGTCTGACGACACGGTCGATCGTGCGCGCCAGGCATTTCCCGCCGCTCAATTGGTGACGAGGCCTCCTGGTACACTGACGCCTGTTCTATGGGCTGACGGGATCTCGCTGGCCAGGGGGAGAATGGTTGCGCTCACAACCGGTCATTGCGTTGCTTCGGAGTGCTGGCTGGAAGCTCTTGCATCGGCGCACACCGATGGAGCATCAGCCGCCGGTGGGCCGCTGATACTTGGTAACGACGCGTCCACCCTCGACGCGGCGATCTATTTTCTGCGCTATTCCGCGTTCCTGCCCACGTCGGACACCGACCCTCGCGAAGTACACGAGATCGCGGGCGACAACGCGATGTATTCGCTGTCGTCACTGCGACGTTACGCGGGGCAGTTCGCGGACGGCTTCTGGGAGCCGGAATTTCACGCAGCGCTTCGGGCGGAGGGTGGCCGCATCGAGCTTGTCCCGCAGGCGGCGATGTCATTCTCCAAGTCGTTTCCGTTTGCGACCATCGCTTTGCACCGTTACCGTCACGGGCGACACTTTGGAGAGTGGAGAGTGCGCAGCGGCGCACAGCGCGTTACTCGCGCGATCGCCGCCGCGCCATTCGTCCCATTCGTACTGCTCGCCCGTGTCGCGATGAGAGTGGGGCGTCAGTCGCAGTATCGCTGGAGATTGATCGTTGCCTCGCCCGCTATACTGGCACTTGCCGCCTGCTGGGCTGCGGGTGAGGCGGCCGGCGCGCTGGAGGCACGCAATGCTGATCGGCGTTGACGCAACAACGTGGGCCAACGAGCGCGGTTATGGGCGCTTCACCCGGGAACTGGTCGCGGCGATGGTTGCCGCTTCACCCGACGATCGCTTCATGTGTCTCCTCGATCCACGCTCTGCCGAAGTCTTCAAGCTTACCGCGCCGAATCTCTCCGCCGTGGTCGTGCCCTTGAACGAAGCTCCATCAGAAGCGGCGTCAGCTTCCGGAAACCGTGGAATTACCGACATGCTGACTATGTCTCGCGCAGTTGTCCGGCAGAGACTCGACGTGTTCTTCAGCCCGTCAGTGTACACGTTCTTTCCTCTGCCGCCTGGCCTTCCCGCGGTTATCACCATTCACGATGCAATCGCCGAGCGGTTTCCTCACCTGACGCTTCCGTCGGCGAAGGCACGGCTGTTCTGGAATCTGAAAGTGCGTGTGGCACTGAAGCAGGCACGCATGATTCTGACCGTTTCCGATCATGCAGCGCGCGACATTGCGCGCATCCATCGTGTCGACCCGTCGCGAATTCGAGTCGCCGTCGAGGCGCCGGCGGAGGTTTATCGGCCATCCGCGACTACAGCCGAAATCGCCGACGCTGCGCGACGGTGCGGCCTGTCGCCCGCGAACAGGTGGTTTACCTATGTCGGCGGGTTCAACCCCCACAAGAACGTCACACACATCATCTCGGCGCATGCCCTCCTCGCGCAGGAGCTTGGTGCGACGGCCCCTCACCTTCTGCTTGTCGGTACGTTGGATCGTGACGTATTCCACGGAGACCAGCTGGCGATTCGCGATCGGATCGCGGAGTGCGGAACGGAAGCTCTCGTGCACTGGACGGGATTTATCGACGATAGAGAGCTGCGGCATCTGCATTCTGGTGCTGTCGCTCTGCTTCTTCCAAGCGAGTGTGAAGGGTTCGGGCTGCCGGCAGTCGAGGCTGCAGCGTGCGGAACTCCGGTGATCGCAACCACGGAGAGCCCTCTTCCCGAGTTGCTGGCGGGCGGAGGAATCTTCATCGACCCGGGCGACGTCACCGGCCTTCTGAATGCCATGCGCGCGATGGCAACTGACGAGGGCTTGCGGCGCCGCTACGGCGAGGCGGCCATGGTCGCGGCGAGGAAACTTAGCTGGCGCAGCTGCGCGGACGCGGCCCTCGGCGCAATACACGAAGCAGCTCGAAGATGACGACGTCCGCGCCGCGACCCCATGCGTCCCGGGCTCTTCGCTTCTGCTTTCCCACGACGTTCTATCCGCCGTACAACTTCGGCGGAGACGGCATCAACGTTCAGAGACTTGCGCGCGCGCTGGTCGGCCGCGGACATCATGTCACTGTCATCCACGATGTCGACGCCTACAACACGCTTGCCGGGAGAGGCCGCGATGTGACACCCGCTGAGGCGGATGGTGTCGACGTGATATCACTCAAGAGCCGGCTGGGTCCGCTGTCGCCGCTCCTCACGCAGCAGACAGGGCATCCGGTGGCGAACCATCGGCGTCTCCGCGGAGCAATCGAATCGGGCCGGTTCGACGTCATAAACTACCACAACGTGTCGCTGCTGGGCGGACCTGGCTTACTTGCCTATGGTTCCAATGTCGTCAAGCTCTACACGGCTCACGAGCATTGGCTGGTGTGCCCCACACATGTTCTATGGCGGCACCGCAAGGAGCCATGTCCAGCGCGGCAATGTCTTCGCTGCCAGCTCGTCTACCGAAGGCCGCCACAGTTGTGGCGGAACGCGGGCGTGCTGGAGAAATACCTGCATCACGTTGACGAGTTTATTGCATTCAGCGAGTTCAGCCGGCTGAAGCACCGCGAGTTCGGGTTTCCGCGCGACATGCGCGTTCTTCCCGGATTCACGGCAGTGCACAACGCTGAGGCGCGGGTCATTGGCCCATCCCCGAACGCGCGACCGTACTTCCTGTTCGTCGGCCGATTGGAGCGCATCAAGGGGTTGGACGATGTCATCTCCGTGTTCAGGGACTACCCCGACGCCGATCTGCTTATTGCGGGGGAGGGCAAGCACACGCCGCGATTGACCGAATTGGCTCATGGTGCGGCGAACGTCAGGTTCCTCGGGCGTGTTCCATACGATGAGCTCGGCACCTACTACAGGCATGCGATCGCAACGGTTGTTCCTTCGGTTGCCTACGAGACTTTTGGCGCAGTAGTTATCGAGTCACTTGCTCACGGCACGCCCGTGATTGGGAGGGATCGGGGTGGCGTGGCGGAGACCGTTCGACTGTCGGGCGGCGGCGATCTTTTCACGACCGGGTCGGACTTGAGGGAGTCGATGATTCGATTTCAGCGGGATGTCGCTCATCGCGAGCTTCGTGCGGCGGCCGGCAGCACAGCCTATACTGAGCACTGGTCCGAAGATGCCGTTCTCGGCAAGTACCTCGAGCTGGTCTTCGAAGTCCTCAACCGCCGGAAAGATTGCGCGCGATCCTGACATACCATTCGATCGATCCGTCCGGCTCTGTCATCTCTGTTGGAGAAGCCGAGTTTGCACGCCATGTGCGATGGCTCGCGGGCGGAAGCGTCGAGGTTGTACCACTTGAGGCTCTGGCGTCCGTTCCCGATGCGGACGACGCTGTCGCGATCACGTTCGATGACGGCTTTTCAAACTTTTCGGCGGCGGCCCCGCTGCTCGAGGCGCACGATCTTCCGGCCACGGTCTTCGTCGTCACTGATTTCGTCGGTGGTGCGAGTACGTGGTCGAGCTCCATGCGGGACGACGTTCCCACGCTGCCGCTGATGGAATGGGCACAGCTCGCTGGCCTTCATGAGTCGGGAATCTCCATCGGTGCTCACACCCGCACCCATCCGCATCTGACACGGCTCGACGGCGCGGCCCTGGCCGATGAAGTCCATGGGTCCGCGGAGAGGATTGAGCTGGAGATAGGAGTAAGGCCGCGCGCGTTCTGCTATCCCTACGGCTCCTTCGACGACAACGTGGAAAGGGAAGTGGCCGCCGGGTTCGAGCTGGCGTGTGGCACCGACCTTCGAGTTCTCGAGGAGGACGATCAGCTGCACCGCCTTCCTCGCCTCGATATGTACTACTTCCGCGAGCCCGGAAAGCTCGAGTCGTGGGGTACCCCCCGATTCGAGCGGTATCTTCGCTTGCGCGCCGGCGCGCGCCGGCTTCGCGCGGCGATGCGCCATGTCATGGGCCAGGGCGGTGGCTGACGTCCAGCTGTCAGTCATCGTCCCCGCACACAATTCTGAAGCCGTACTCGAGCTCTGCCTGTCGGCGCTAGAAGAGAGCGATCTGATCCGCTCGTCGTGGGAGCTGATCGTGGTAAACGACGGGAGCACTGACCGCACGGCCGCTATCGCGGGCCGGTATGCCGAACGCGTTGTGGACCTCGCCGGTCGCCCCCGCGGCCCCGCCTTCGCGCGAAACAGAGGAGCGGAAGTCGCTCGCGCGTCATTGCTCGCGTTTGTGGATTCCGACGTCTCTGTTGCAGGAGACGCCCTGCGCCGGCTGCTCGAGCATCTTCAGCGCGATGCAGGCATCGTGGGCGTGTTCGGATCTTACGACGACAGGCCAACCGTCGGCACGTTTGTCTCCCAGTACAGAAATCTCCTTCATCACTACGTCCATCACCGGAACGCCGGCGACTCGCAAAGTTTCTGGGCCGGGTGCGGAGCGCTGCGGGCGGATCCGTTCCACGAAGTCGGCGCGTTCGATGAACGGCGGTACCCGCGGGCTCAGATAGAGGATGTTGAGCTGGGATATCGGCTTCGTGACCGCGGCTACAGGCTGCTGCTGGATCCATCGATTCAGTGCACCCATCACAAGAAGTGGACGCTGGCGAGTATGCTTCGCGCTGATTTGCTGCACCGCGGCATCCCCTGGATGCAGCTTCTACTCGAGCGGGGACGCGTTGTCGGTGGAACAGGCCCCAGCCTGGGCGCGGGCGAGAAGGTGAGCGCCGCCCTCGCAGGAATGACTGTGTTCCTGCTGATGTCGGCCGCCATTTTTCGGCGCACAGAGCTCCTTGTGGCCGCTGCCATCAGCATCGTCGCTATCGGCGTTCTCAACCGTAATATGCTCCGCTGGTTTTCGAGCAAGCGTGGTCCCGCGTTCGCTGCGCGCACGTTCGGAATGGTCATCCTGTACCACATTACAAACGTTGCTTCGGGGATCTCGGGTGTAGTTGCCCACTTCGCGAGGGCCCGCATTCCAGCAGGCGCGGCGCCCCGATCGTGACGGCGCCCGTACTCCAAGGCACTCGCGGGCCATTCGGCAATTTCCTGGCGCTCGGTAGCAGCGAGATCGTTGCCCGTGCAGCTGGATTCGCCGCCACACTCATCCTGACCCGCAAGCTCGGAGTGGATGCGTTCGGGATGCTTGGATTCGCCATCGCGGTGACAACGTATTTCGGAGTGGCTGTCACGGTGGGCATCGCGGACATTGGCGCGCGCGAAGTCGCTCGCGATCCGGCAGCAGCCAGGCAGTTGGCGGTGGACGCCACGGCGGTGCGCCTGCTCATCGCGCTCGCGGGCGCGGGTGCCATCGTCGTTCTCGGGCTCACCGTCGCCGGCTCGCCGCTGCAGCTGCACGTGGTCGTTCTCAGCGCGCTCACGCTCATCCCGTTTGCCCTCGATACCGGGTGGGTGTTTCGCGGCCTCTCCCGCAATTCGGTTGTCGGCGTGGCCCTGCTTGTCGCTCAGTTGTCGTTTCTGGCAGGTGTGATGCTCCTCATCCAGCGTCCTGCCGACGTAGCGCGCGTACCACTGATACAGTTCGGCGGAGAGCTGCTGGCGGCTGCGTTTCTGATGGCGATGCTCTTCGGGAGAAGAATTCCATCTGCGTCACTCGCCGGCGGCATCCGGCTGTTCCGCCAATCGGGATTCATCACCGCTTCGAGACTTCTCCGTTCCATCATCGTGACCTTCGACGTGCTGCTCCTCGGACTCATGGCGAGCAACCGCGACCTCGGTCTCTACACCGCTGCCTACAGGGTTTGCATCCTCGTCATGACGATCGCCGTCGCCACTCACGTCGTTTTTCAGCCTGCCATTTCCCGCGCTGCCCTCGGCCCGGCGTCGACTCTCACCGATGTACTCACACGGTCGATCTCGCTCACGTCAGCTGTAGTACTTCCGTTGGTCGCCGGTGGAATCGTGTTGAGCGCGCCGCTCCTTTCTTTTTTCTTCGGGAGTGACTATGCAGCGGGCTACCAGGCCTTCAGCATTCTGCTTCTCAGCATTGGCCTCCTCTCACTGCACGGAACCGTGCACAATGTCTTCGTCTCACTTCACCGTACGAGGCAGGAGACAGTGATATTCGCGGCGGGGGCGTCGGTGAACATTGCGCTCAACCTCGTCTTGATTCCCCGCTTCGGCATCGTCGGCGCAGCAACTGCCACGCTCGCCGCGGAGGCTTCCATTCTGATAGCGAGCGTAATCTCGCTGTACCGGCTGCAGATAATACCGGCGCCGTGGGGACTTATCCGCCCCCTCATCGCTTGCGTCGCAATGGTCGCGCTGCTGATGGTGCTTCGCGAGCGCTGGTCCGTCATGCCGCTCGTCGTCGCCGGCGGACTCGCTTACGTCCTGGTGCTTACCGTAAGCGGTGGTTTTCCGCGAGATCTGCCCGATACCATTCCAGAAGAAGCGGGTAGCGTATGACGAGCGCAGTATATCACGCTGCGCCGCGCTCTGCCGCTTCGACGCACGCGGCCAGCGTCTCATCCGCGCAGCGGCGCCAGGAGTAGAGGTTCGAGTTCGCCAGCCCTCGCGCCGCAAGATCGCGAAGCAGTGAATCGTCGTCGGCGAGCGAACACATCGCGCCAACAAGGTGGCCGGCTTCGAGATGCGGAATGAGCATCGCGGCCCCCCCGGTGATTTCCCGAGTTCCCTGAGTGTCGACGGCAATGACGGGGCATCCCGTTGCCTGAGCTTCGAATACCGGCAGCGAGCCGTTCTCGTACACGGACGGCATGATGAGCGCATCGGCTCCGTTGTAAAGGCGGTTGAGCTCCACGTCGGGAACGAATGATCTAGTCACCACCTGATCCCGAACACCGAGCTCGTCGGCCAGCGACTGCACCGTTTTCACGGCGCGAGCCGGCCCCACCACCACAAACTTGTGGGGATATCCCGCTCGCTTGAACTCGGCGAACGCTCTGAGCAGCTCGGGCATGTTGCGCCGGCCCGATATCTTTCCGACGAAAATGAAGTACGGCCTGTCGTCACCGAGCACGCTCCGCCTCGTGAGCGCGGCGTCCGCAAGGGAAACGGGATGGAAGTCGGCGGCGGCGGCCAGCGGCGTCACTCTGATCTTTTCGGGATTCACGTCCCATTCATTGACGATATCGGCCTTGGCTGCCTGGGACGTCGTCAAGACGATCGTCGCGGCGCGCGCGCTCCAGCCGTAGAGACGCTCGTACACCAGCCGGTCACTTCGCGTGAACATCTCCGGGATGATTCGCATCGTGGCGTCGTGAGTCGTCACTACCGTCGCGCCTCTCGTGTAGAAGGGCCGTGAAAACGACGGGTAGAGCACGACGTCATCCGTCGCCCGCGGACCCAACCGCAAATTCTCCCATGGCACCATTGGAAGGTGTGAGCGAACCACACGGTTATCCACTGGAGCCGGGAGATGTATATCCGAATCGTCGAGCGGTGTCGGTGTGTAGAGGCCGATGCTGGCAAAGCGCCCCGCCACGACTTCGGCCGACCAGCACGCGATCAGACTCGTCAGGTAGCGCCCGATTCCGGTGCGCTCACCGCGTAGCCGCCACCCGCTGACGCCAAGCGTCAGCCTGTCGGTCATGTCAGGGCGCGCCTTTGAGATTTCTGAACCACGCGACCGTGTCGGCTATTCCATCCCCATAACTCATTACCGGCTCGAACCCGAGGCTTTCCAGCTTTCCCGTGTCTGCCTTCCAGCTGCGGGCGTGACCGGGCCTGCCGACGCCGGTGTGCAGGATTCTCGGCGACAGCCCCATCGCTGCGGCGAGCGTTCCCGCCAGCTCGTCGATCGTGACCGACTCCCGCGCCGCGACGTTGTACACGTCGCCCGTCATCGCTCCTTTCTCGGCCACCAGCAACATCGCCTCGACAACGTTGCGGATGTGATTGAGGTCTCTCATGTCGCCGCCATCGCCTTGAATCGAGAGCTCATCGGGTTTCGCGGACAGCTTGTTCATGAAGTCCCAGACGACCTGCTTGCGCAGCCGCGGGCCGAAGACAGAAAACAGGCGCACTGTACAGGTCTGCTGGCCGAACAGCCGCGCGTAGAGCGCCACGTAAAGCTCGGCCGCCAGCTTGCTGATACCGTACGGCGATACCGGCCGGGTGGGCTCATTTTCGTCGATTGGGGCAGCTGAACCTTCTCCGTATACCGCCGCACTCGAGATGTTCAGGAAGCGCGGCGGCTTTTCCATCGACCGCATCGCCGCGAGGATGTTGTGCGTCGCGACAATGTTGCTCTCGAGGTCCCGGTCCGGCCGCTCCATCGACGTCGGGATGTATGCGTTGCCCGCCGCGTGTATGATGAGATCGAAGTTCTGTGTCCGCAGTAGCGGGGCAACGTCGTCGCGGGTCAGATCGAGTTTCTCCATTACGATCCGGTCGGCAACAGCGTCGAGATTCTCCATTCGTCCGGTCGAGAGGTCGTCGGCCACTACGACGCTCTTGCCGCGGCGCACGAGCTCCTCGACCGTATGCGAACCGATGAAACCCGCTCCGCCGGTGACCAGCACCGTGTCGACCTGTCGGTGGCTCATGCTGCCCTCCCCGTACCGAGTTTCGCCGCTTCCGCGCAGACCGACAACGTGGTATCGGCGCATCGCCTCCATGAGAAGCGCGCGGCGTTCTTCAGACCGCGCGCCGAAAGACTCGCGCGCAGATCCGGTTCGGTAACCATTCGAGTCATCGCTCCGACCAGATCGTCGGTGTCGAGTCTCGGAATCAACAGGGCGTCGCCCCCGGTGATCTCCCTTGAAC
>JALYOO010000107.1 GCA_030856845.1 Gemmatimonadota bacterium | reverse complement strand
CGAACCACGACGCCGCTGCGCAGACGATGCCGCTGACAAACCGGCGGTCGACGAAGCGCCGCAGCGTATTAGCGCTATCCGCCGTGGCATTCAATCGAGAGCGCTCATAGATTGACGTGCCGGAGGCCACGGGGACGCTTTCATCGGCAGCGGGAGAAGTCACAATGACCAAATCTACACTTCAGGCACCGCAGACTGAGACTTCGCGCGATCAACTGCGCGAGCAGATTCGTCAGACGGTGAACGAAGCGCGAAAGGCCGCCCAGGACGCCGCTCGCGATGCGCAGGCTGAGCGCGGGGTCATTGTGCTCCCGCCACAGCCGCCCCTACCTCCGGGCGTCCCCGGCGTCACCGTTCAGCCGTTCGATCCGAACCTCATCCCTCCTCAGGTCGAATCGATCTCGATTGCGTTCTTCATCATGGTCGCCGCCATCATCATCGGCCTCCCGCTGATGCGCGCGATCGCCAGACGCATCGACCGTGGTGCGCCACCGCCTCAAGTCATCCCGACGGAGCTACGGGACCAGATGGAGCAGATCTCGCAGTCGCTCGACGCGATTGCGGTGGAAGTCGAGCGCATTTCCGAGAATCAGCGCTTCACCACGAAGCTGCTGTCGGAGAAAGTCGGCAACACGATGCTCGCGTCGCCCGTTCAATCCGATCGGTAAGGGGCTGAAGAGAGTTACGCGACGACCGTACTGGCCGCCTGACGGCGCGTCAGCCGGGCCGCAATTGCCGCAGCACTCCACGCAAGTAGCGCCGGAAAGCCGAGCGTGACTGCGTACAGCAGGGGTGCGGGCACTCGCATGACACCACTCAGCTGTGCAGCCACCTCGCCAACCGGACCGCGCGTGGCGTTGAGCACCAGCAAAGAACCCCAGCCGGTGACCGCGCACAATGCCGCAAACGCTGCACGACGTGGAGAACGCGTGAAGGCGGCCCAGAGTGCCGCAACGATCGGCACGGCCCACCATCCCAAACCGAAAGTCGTCACCGCGAACGCCTCCGCCAGCAGCAGAAAAGCGACGAAGGCGCGGAGATTCACTGCGGCTCGAGCCGCAGCCGCGAGATAACGCGCTTTCTGTCGAGCGCGCTCGCCGATCTGGGAAAGAGCACCGAATCGAGCTGCCCCGCTTTCCACTTCGACAGCCTGTCGCGGTATCGCGGGCTCGCGGGAGCACCGGATTGCCCGCCAGGATAAATGGACCAGGCCTTCACTTCCGGACCGAGCTCTACAACCATCCGCCAGCTTGCACCCTGTGTTCCCGAACCTCCCGTGGGATTCAACGTCGCCGGTCCGCCCTGCATCGGTATGCCGAGCGCGGAGAACGCGGGAATTCTGAGCAGGTGGTGGATGTTGGCGTGACGAACATTGCTCCACAGCCAGCGATCACCCGACGGATCGCCGCTCCGCCGGGTGACCGAATCAAGCGCCGCTCTCAAGCTCTGAGCAAGGATCATGTCGCGCGTCTCGATGACCGTGGTGCGACGGTCATTCCACCACGCACTCGCGGGCTGCGAAGACAGCGCCAGGAGAAGCTGCGGTTCCGGCAGGGTGAACTCCTGCGTCGCCTTCGTCCCCTTCTCTACGCGCAATTCATCCCACGTGCGTCGCGACAGCTCCTGCATCGCCGCCTCGAAAAGAACCGCGCGCCGATTGTCGCGAACGTAGGTGCGGTCCCACTCGCGAAGCAGTGAGGCGGACCGCTCGAGCGATGAATCTCCGCGGCCAGCGTTCGTTTCGTTGACTGCGGCGGCGAGGAACAACGGGACGAATGCATCCGCGCGCGCACTTCCGGGATCGGTCTGGTAGCGCCGCATGGCGTCCGGTGTCACCGACGAGTCCGCGCGAAGCAGAGTGTTGATCCGGAGTGCCCTCCAGGGTGAATACCAGTCCGACCCCAGATAGGAAGAATTCTGCCGCGGGTCGACAGGCTGCTGATTTGCCGAAGCCAGAAAGCCCTGTGGTGGATTGAGCGAGAACGGATACTGCTCCACCGTGAGTGCGCCCTTCCAGTCGTTGGCCGAAGTGGATCCATCGCGGATGAGGTCACCGCGCCCGTCGCCGGCGCGGATCGGATAACGTCCCGACGACCTGATGGCGATATTGCCGCCGCGGTCGGCAACGAGACCATTCTGCGTC
>JALYOO010000101.1 GCA_030856845.1 Gemmatimonadota bacterium | reverse complement strand
CAAGCACACGAAACGTGATGCGGCCATCGGCGCAGTCGCCGGAGCGACCATTGGCGCCGTCACCAGCCGTGACAAGGTCAAGGGCGCAGTCATCGGCGGCGTCGCCGGTGCCGTCCTGGGTGGCGTGATCGGAAACAACGTAGACGTCCAGCGCCGGTAAACCGGCTTCCACCAGCAGCCAGAATGCCCCGCGCCTTTCGCGCGGGGCATTTTGTTATGTGCCAATCTGGCATGAAGGCAAATGGCGGCATTCCGTCGCACCTCCCGACCGGCCCCTGGTATCGGGTGTCCAGCTGTCCCGCAAGAGCGTCCACATCGTTGGACACGTCCCTTGGCGCTTGTGTTGGGGAGCCGCATGTCTTACGATGGCAGGTGATCAACCAGGCCCCACTCCGCGCACTTTGCGTCGCACGCCACCGCTATCTGGGTGAGCATTTCTCCAGATATTTCGCCGACCTGGGGCTCGAGACCAGCTTCGCGATCGGCCTTCCAGAGGCGCTTCGAGAAGCGAGCGCGACGCCTCCCGACCTGCTGCTGTGCGAATACGAGCTGCTGGTAAATCTGCCCGTGGAAGCGTGGGAAGGAGATGGCGCGCTAGCCCACGTTCCATTGATCGTCGTCAGCCTCACCCGTCCCGCAAACGAGGGCGCGATCGATGCCGGGGGAATCGCCGGTTTTTTCTATCTGCCCACTCTCGACCGCGCGGCAGCCGCCCGCCTCATGCATGCGGCGGCTTCCTCGTCGCGGCACCACTACGAGCTCGCGCCTCGGAAGACGGGATTGCACGCTCTCAGGGACGGTCTTGCACCCGGCTAGCGGCCCGAGAGACTGACCCGCGCACGCTTCTCGGACCTCCGCTCGCCGGGTTAAATTAGGACTAAATGTCGAACGATCCGATCACGAGCGTCTTCAATGATGGGTACATAGCGGAGACGTACGAGTCGTTTCTCCGCGATCCACATTCCGTCGACGAATCCTGGAGACAGTTCTTCAGGTTCGCCGAGAAGCTCGGTGCAGCGGCTGGAGCGGCTTCCCCGGACGCAGCACGAGCGGGTGCGCCGGATGTATCGCTGCTCAGGAAAGTCGCCGGTGCCGCCGCGCTCGCTGACTCCATTCGTGCATATGGTCACCTCGCGGCGAGTATCGACCCTCTGGGCAATCGTCCGCCCGGCACAGCCGAGCTGACGCCCGAGTTTCATGGGGTCACCGAAGCGGATCTCAAATCCGTGCCCGGAGAGGCACTGCGGTCGACGGAGCAGAGTGCGGAGGCGGTGGTGGGACGGCTCCGCGGCCTCTACTCCAGCAACATCGGCTTCGAGTTCGACCACCTGGGATCCGCCAGCGAGCGCGAGTGGCTTCGCGATCAAATCGAAAGCGGCCGGCTTCACCAGCCGGTGCCTGCGGAAGGCAAGAAAGCCATACTTCGCCGGCTTACCGAAGTTGACGGGCTCGAGCGATTTCTCGGACGCGCATACCAGGGGTATAAGCGCTTCTCGATCGAAGGGATCGACATGCTGGTGCCGATGCTCGATGCGGCGATCGACAGCGCCGCGAACGCGGGAGCCCGTGAAGTGACGATCGCGATGGCACATCGCGGCCGTATCAACGTGCTTGCCCATATCCTCGGGAAACCGTACAAGACGATTTTCGGTGAGTTCGAGGGCAAGCACGCCGCCGCGAGCGCCGAGAGTGAGACGGGCGACGTGAAGTACCATCTGGGGGCGACCGGCAAGCGGACGGTTGGTAGCCGGGAAATAGTTGTTTCGCTCATTCCGAACCCCAGTCACCTCGAGTTCGCCAACCCGGTGCTGCAGGGAGTTGCGCGCGCACGACAGTCGGCGTACTCCTCGGGCGCGGAAAGAGACGAAGCGACGGTCATTCCGGTGTGCATTCACGGCGACGCGGCATTTCCGGGAGAGGGCGTCGTCGCCGAGACATTCAACATGTCGCGTCTGCGAGGCTATCGGGTTGGTGGAACGCTCCACATTATCGCCAACAACCAGGTGGGCTTCACTACCTATCCTGCCGACGCGCGCTCCACTCGCTACGCGAGCGACCTGGCGAAGGGATTCGAGGTTCCCATCGTGCACGTCAACGCCGAGGATGCGGGGGCGTGCATCGAGGTTGTAAAACTCGGCGTCGAGTACCGCGAAAAATTCGGCAAGGATTTCCTTGTCGATCTCGTCGGCTACCGCCGCCATGGACACAATGAGACGGACGAGCCGTCATTCACGCAGCCGGCGATGTACGCGCAGATTCGCGACCATGCGTCACCTCGCGAGGTGTGGGGAAAAAGACTGGTGAGCGAAGGCGTCCTGGATGACGCTGAGGTGAAGGCGGTCGACGACGAAATCGCCGCGCTGTTCGAGAAGATTCAGAGTGGTACTTCCGCCAGCGATGGGGAGAAACCGGTCCCTGGACAGTCTGTCGAGCCGAAGGGCGCGACCAATACACCTGCCGCCGAGAGTGCGACGCCGAAAGCGGAGCAAATAATTTCGCTGAACGAACAGCTTCTCGTCTGGCCGGAGTCCATCAAGCCTAACAGCCGTCTGGTGAAGACGCTGCGCCGCAGACGCGAAGCTGTCGGGGATACTGGCGGAATCGACTGGGGTCACGCCGAGGCGCTGGCATTCGGGTCGCTGCTGGTGGAAGGGATTTCGATTCGGCTGACGGGACAGGATGTCGAGCGTGGGACATTCTCACATCGGCAGGCGGTGCTGCATGACGCAGAAACCGGTGAGACATACATCCCGTTGCAGCATCTCCAGGAAGCGCGTGCCCCGTTCGAGATCTACAACAGTCCACTCTCGGAGACCGGAGTACTCGGCTTCGAGTACGGATTCAGCACGGCGACGCAACGATCTCTTGTGCTGTGGGAGGCGCAGTTTGGCGACTTCGTGAATGTCGCGCAGCCGATAATCGACCAGTTTATCATCTCCGACCGGGCGAAATGGGCACAGGACTCGGGCCTGACGCTGCTGCTTCCGCACGGCTACGAAGGGCAGGGACCAGAGCACTCCAGCGCGCGGCTCGAGAGATTTCTTCAGTCGTGCGCCGAGAACAACCTGTGTGTGGCGTATCCGTCAACGCCGGCTCAGTACTTCCACATACTGCGGCGACAGGCGAGGCTCGAGAGGCGGCGGCCGCTGATCCTGATGCAGCCGAAGAGCCTGCTTCGACTTCCCGAAGCGATGTCCCGACTAGCCGATCTCACCGAAGGAGCGTTCCGCGCGGTGATAGATGATCATGCAGCGTCTGAACAGCGCGAACAGGTGAAGCGACTCGTTTTCTGTACCGGCAAGGTGTACTACGACCTTGCTGCGCGTCGTGCACCGCACATGGCCCTGGTGCGGGTGGAGGAGCTTTACCCGTGGCCGCACGAGGATGTCGCGCGAATCGTGGACCTGTATCCGTCCGTGGATGAAGTGGTGTGGGCGCAGGAAGAGCCGAAGAACATGGGCGCATGGACCTATGTATCTCCCCGCTTGCGCGTTTCCACCGGTAATGCGGTAATCGTGAGATACGCGGGGAGGCCGGAGCGGGCGAGTCCCGCCGAAGGATACGCTTCGGCCCACAAGTCCGAGCAGGAGCGAATAGTGGCCGAGGTGGTCGCGCTGCCCGAAGCACCCGTCGGATCACGGCGCCGGAGTGCCGTCGCAGGCTAGCGCTTCGCAGCTCCCCCAAACCTTGTCAATGATGAAGCGAGCAGTAATCGCTCTTGTGGTATTGATGGTTCTATCGCCGCCGCGATTCCTGTTTTCACAGGATCGCGGCGTTGTTGCGTCTCCCTCACCGCAGGATCAGGGCGCGGAGCAGGTGCGGGTTCTCGTCATTGGCGCGCATCCCGACGATGAAGACACGCAGCTGATATCGTGGCTGCAGCGTGGAGGTCGCGCGCAAACGGCATATCTGTCCCTCACCAGAGGAGACGGCGGCCAGAACCTCATTGGGAACGAGCTGGGGGAAATGCTCGGGATCATTCGCACGGAAGAGCTGCTCGCTGCGCGACGCGTCGACGGGGCGCACCAGTTCTTCACGCGTGCCTACGATTTCGGATACTCGAAGAGCGCGGCGGAGACGTTCGCTCACTGGCCGAAAGACTCGCTGCTCAACGACGTCGTGCAGGTGGTGCGCGCGTTTCGACCGCACATCATTGTCTCGATCTTCTCGGGAACGCCGCGCGATGGTCATGGACAGCATCAGGTCTCGGGCATTCTGGCGAGGGAAGCGTACGATTCGGCCGCGGATACCGTGCGGTTCGCTGTCAGCCGATTCGGTTCCGCCTGGACTCCGCTCAAGCTCTATCGCTCGGCGCGCTTCAGCCCTGACGCTGCGACTCTCCGCTTCAACGTCGGCGAATACAACGAGACACTCGGCCGGTCGTACGCGGAGATTGCGGGTGAGAGCAGATCGCAGCACAAGTCACAGGGCTTTGGAACTCTTCAGCGCAAAGGAGTAATCCTGGATTTCCTGAGACGCGAGCACAGCAGGGTGAATGCTCCGTCCGACCCGAATGCAGAAACTTCTCTGTTCGATGGCCTCGGTCGCGCCGGGGAGCGTCCCGATAGGAGACAGGCATCGGGAACTGCGGAGAAAACCACGCAGCGCGTGTTCGAGGTTCTGGACAACGAGCAACGCCTGGTTCGATCGGGTATCGCAGTGGAAGCAATCTCGGATCGCGAGTACGTCGCCGTGGGCGACAGCGCGCGCGTCACCGTTACCGTATTCAACCGCAGCCGGTCTCCGCTGTCCGTACTCTTAGCAGCGAGCGGCAACGGTGGGTCTACGGTGTCGGTCGCCTCTGACAGCGCTTACCGATGGACGACGTTCGTAAAAGGAGCGGAGATCACTCAGCCATGGTGGCTCGCGACTCCGCGGAACGGCGACCTGTTCGCCCCTCGCATCGGTCTGCTGCCGGAAGACGAGCTGGAGAGGAGCCGCTGGATCAGTGTTCCCGTGGCGGCGGCGGGCGGTGACGCGACGGTCATTCGCGCACCGGTAGTGTTCCGGATTGCCGACGCGGTGCGAGGTGATGTACAGCGCCCCCTCGCTGTTGCGCCGCTCATCAGCGTGACACTGGCCAGGCCTGTCGAGCTTGCTCGTGCGAACTCGCCTCTCGACCGGTTCTTCAACGTGACGTTGCGGTCGGCGTCGATGAGCTCTCTGCCGGTAACGGTCTCGCTCGTCCTTCCTCCGGGACTTCGCGCGGACTCGGCGTCGCGACTGATAACCGTGGATTCGGCCGGCACTCGAACGCTGCGCTTCCGGGTACGCGGCCGCGTGCCGGCCGGCAGCCACGTCGTTTCGGCGCGGGCTATGGCGCGCGGGAGCTCGTTCAGCAGCGGCTTCGCCCGCATCGACTACGAGCATATCTCGCCACAGCGTCACTATCGACCCGCAGCAGTGAGGCTTGCCGCGATCGACGTTGCGGTGGAAGCGCGTCTGTCCGTGGGGTACATCCCGGGGGTCGGGGACAATGTGGCTCCGGCGCTCGCTCAGCTTGGAATCCCCGTAGCGGTCATCGATCCGTCCGAGATACCGACCGTCGATCTGTCGCGTTTCAGCACGATCGTGGTTGGACCACGGGCTTACGAAGCGCATCGCGATCTTCCCTACAACAACCCGTATCTGCTGGAATTCGCGAGGCGCGGCGGGACTGTGGTCGTTCAATTCGGACAATACGAGATGATGCGCCCCGGCATGATGCCTCACTCGATTACGATCAACCGTCCCCATGACCGCGTGGCGGAGGAGAATGCGCCGGTGACCCTTCTGGATGCGTCGTCGCCGGCGTTTCGTCAGCCGAATACCATCACTGCGGCCGATTTTGAAGGATGGGTTCAGGAGCGCGGGCTCTACATGCCGCGTGCATTCGACGAGCGATACAAACCACTGGTTGCGACGAATGATCCGGGAGAGCCGGTGAATAGAGGAGGAATCCTCGTGACTCCCCATGGACGCGGGCTGTACATCTACACGACGCTGGCATTCTTCCGGCAGCTGCCGGCGGGAGTGAGCGGTGGTACTCGTCTGTTCGTCAACCTTCTTTCCATGCGTGGGAAATGAGATCCCGACCTGGATGGGTCCTCTTTTGTGCCGTCGCGCTTTCATGCTCGGGCGACGAGCGGACCGTGCTGCGAGTGTATTCCCCGCACGGAAAGGATCTGCTCGCGTATTTCGAGAAAGGATTCGAGGCCGCCAACCCGACAATAGACGTTCAATGGATGGACATGGGCTCGCAGGAGGTTCTCGACCGGGTGCGCGCCGAAGGTCCCAACCCTCAGGCAGATGTCTGGTTCGGCGCACCAGCCGAGGCGTTCGACCGCGGCGCAAAGGAGAACCTGCTCGAGCCGTACATCCCGACCTGGTCGAACTCGGTGAGCGTCGAAGCCCGCGATGCTCGGGACCACTGGTATGGCACGTACCTGACGCCCGAGGTGATCGGCTACAACACCGAGGCGGTGTCGCGCGCGGAAGCGCCGAAGGACTGGGATGATGTCCTCGATCCCAAGTGGAAGGGCAAGGTACTCATACGCGATCCGATCGCGTCGGGAACGATGCGCGCCATCTTCGGCGCGATCGTCGCGCGGTCAGTCGCTCGCACGGGATCTCCCGCCGCCGGGTACGAGTGGCTCAGAAAGCTCGACGCCAACACGCGCGAATACACACTCAACCCGACTATTCTCTACCAGAAGCTGGGACGCCAGGAGGGAGTCATCACCCTCTGGGACATGCCGGATATCGCCACTCTTCAGCAGCGACTGAAGATCCCGGTGGATTACATCATTCCTTCCAGCGGCACTCCGCTGCTCGTCGACGGGATTGCAATCGTGAGAGGCACCAAGCGCCCCCGTGAAGCGCGCCTTTACTACGAGTTCGTGTCCACTCCCGCCGCGCTCAAGGCAGCAGCCGAGCAGTTCCTTCGCATTCCGGCGCGCACCGACATACCGTCTGATTCGCTGCCGGAGTGGATACGCGTCGCAATGAAGCGCATCAAGCCCATGCCGGTGGACCGACGACTGATGGCGGACAGTCTGAACGTGTGGATGAAATACTGGGACGCGAACATCAGGAATAGCGGGCGAAAGAATTGAGCTCCGGCTCGCTCGCCCTCGAGCGGATCAGCCGCCGATTTGGCGAGCATCTGGCGGTGAACGGAGTGTCTTTCGAGGTGCCGGCAGGAGAGCTCCTCGCGCTGATTGGCGCCTCCGGCTCGGGCAAGACGACAACACTCAGGATCGCCGCGGGTTATGAAACGCCGGATAGCGGGCGCGTGTTCCTGGACGGAACGGACATCACCGAACTGCCGCCGCAGAAGCGCGGGTTCGGGATGGTCTTTCAGCATTATGCGTTGTTTCCCCACATGCCTGTCGAGGAGAATGTCGCTTTCGGGCTCGAGGCGAGAGGTGTAGGCCGAAGCGTTCGCCTCGACCGCGCACGGTCCGCGCTGGATCAAGTAGGTCTCGCAGGCGCGGGAAAGCGGAGCATCCAGTCGCTGTCAGGAGGAGAACAGCAGCGCGTTGCTCTGGCGCGCGCGCTGGTGATCGAGCCGCGCGCGTTGCTGCTGGATGAGCCGCTGTCGAACCTCGACCCGACATTGAGGCAGACCACGCGCGACGAGCTCCGATCGATGCTGCACAGAGCGGGAGTGCCGGCGCTGTTCGTGACGCATGACCAGGAGGATGCTTTTGCAATTGCGGACCGGATCGCACTGATCCGCCATGGAACTCTCCTTCAGATCGGAGCGCCGGAGGATCTCTACGATCGTCCAGCTTCGCTGGAAGTGGCAAGGTTCATTGGCCGAGCGACGATACTTCCCGCCGAGGATCTCGGAGAGCGCGTGGCAGTGACGATCGGCGGCTCGAGGAAGGAGTTCTCGCTGACCCGTCCGGGAAACAACGGCCGGCTCGATCCCGCAATGGTGGTGCTCAGGCCGGATGCTCTCGAGATCTCGACGGACGACGAGTCATGGAGCGGAGAGGTGGTGAATCGCCGCTTCACTGGAGGAAGCGCGGTCTATCGCGTCAGTATGACGGGCGATGTGGTTGTGGAAGTAGCATCGTCCGAGATGGGTTTGCGCGAAGGGGACGTTACCGGCATCAAGGTGATCAGGGAGCCGCTGCCGATCGTCAGGGGATGAGCCCCACAAGAAGAAGCTGGCTGCTGGCCCTGCCGGTTTTTGCTCTTCTGCTGTGGACGGTTGCCTTCCCCAATGTCGCGGTCATAGCCGGAAGCTTCGAGAATGGCCTTGGACACTGGCGGGAATTTCTGGCAAGTCCCTCCGACCGGGAGGCATTGACCACGAGCATCGGAATCTCCGTTGCGTCCGTGATCGCATCGGTGCTGGTGGGAGTACCGCTCGCGTTTCTGCTGAGCAGGTTCGAGTTTCGCGGCCGGCGCATTCTCCGCGCAGTGGCGACACTTCCTGCAGCGCTCCCGCCGCTCGTCGGAGTGATCTCGTTTCTGTTTCTGTATGGTGAAAGCGGAATCGTGACGCGCTCCGTACAGAACGTGCTCGGTATGTCCGAAGCCCCGTGGCGACTCACTGGCGTGTGGGCGATCATTTTTGTCCACGCCTACACGATGTACGTCTACGTGTTTCTCTTCGTCTCCGCCGGTCTCGAACGGTTCGACACGACACTCGACGAGGCAGCTTCCGGACTTGGAGCAGGATCGTGGGTGCGCCTGCGACGCGTGACGATGCCATTGCTGACACCGGCGCTGGCGGGGTCGATGCTGCTGGTATTCATGACCTCGCTGGGATCGTTTTCAGCACCGTACGTTTTCGGCGGAGGCATACGCGTGCTGTCGACACAGATCGTCGCGTCGAAGCTCAACGGATCGCTTGGGCTCGCCTATGTGGAGACAACCGTGCTCGCGCTGAGCGCGGTCGCCGGCCTGATTCTCTTCAGGCGCCTGGAGCGGAAACGAAAGTACACTTCGTCCGGGAAGGGAAGCGCGACACGGCGGGTTCTCAAATCGCGAAGGACTCAGCTTTTTGTTGCAGTACTGTCGATTGCAACCGTTATCGTTCTCGTCCTGCCGCACCTGATGATCATCCTTGTCTCGTTTGCCGTGGACGGCGCGTGGACGACTCAGGTGCTGCCGCCGGAGTACACTTTCGAGAATTATCGACGGCTGGTAGCGGAATCGCAGCTATGGAAGCCGATCGTCAACAGTGTGTCGATGGCGGTCATCGCGACCGCCGCGAATATTCTCGTCTGCTTCGTCGCCGCATATCTGATCGTTCTCCGCCGGTTCAGCGGGCGGCGCATGCTCGAGCTGCTGGTCGCGCTGCCGTGGGCGATACCGGCGACAGCGATAGCCATGGGTCTCGCGGCGACATTCAATCGCAACGACGTCATGTCGGGTCGAGTGCTTCTCGTCGGCACTTTCTGGATACTCCCGCTGGCCTATTTCATCCGGGGCATACCGCTCGTCGCCACTGCCGTCGAGAGCTCGCTGCGACAGCTGGACGCGTCGCTGGAGGATGCAGCACGTGGTCTCGGCGCTTCGTGGCTGTTGACGATGCGGAGGGTAGTGCTCCCCGCTGCGCGACCCGGGCTCGTAGCTGGTGCGCTTCTCGCGGCAGTGACAGCCGTGGGAGAGTTCGTCGCCGGCGTGGTTCTCTACACCCACGCGAACAGGCCGATCTCGATCGAGATACTGGCGCAGCTGCGGGCGCTGGCTTTCGGGACTGCTTCTGCGTATAGCGTGCTCCTGATAGTGCTTGTGCTGATCATGACGCTTGCAGCCAGGGGGTTCGAGGAGAGAGTCGCATGATATCGTCCAGCGTCCCGAAAGTCGTGATAATCGGCGGAGGGTTTGGCGGCCTCTCGGCGGCCAAGGTACTCAAGAGATCAAACGTGCAGGTCACGCTGCTCGATCGCACCAATCATCATG
>JALYOO010000093.1 GCA_030856845.1 Gemmatimonadota bacterium | reverse complement strand
GTCCAAGTCCGTGACTGGTACGCAGCCCGGCAATCGGCGCGATGGTCACTCCGTGGTCCCTGGAGGGCGGCACAAAGTCTCCGTAAGCCGCCACCCATGGTCGCTTGTCGAACGGGAGGTACGCGGGGTTGTCGTCGCTCCTCGCCTTCGATGCGCTGTCCTGGCCCTCGTAGATACCCTGAATGCTTCCCTCGTCGTACAGTCTCGCCGCATCGCGGTCACCGTCGACGATTGATGAATCGATCAGGGTGTTAGTTCCGTTTCCGCCGATGACGCGCACCTTGACGCTGCGATCCGCCTCACCGGAAACGACGGCGGGGGCGTCGCCGTCGTGGAGGTAGACCCGGATCTCCTTTGTTTCTTCCGCTTTGAACCGACGGCTGAAGTAGGGAGCGCCGGCGGCCGACATTAATTGCACCTCGACGGAGCCATCGCCGGATCGAACGATCGTTGCACGATCGTCCGCATCGGTTCCATGGATATCGACCGTCCCTGCCAGCTCGTCGTAATAGTCGAGTGCCTCGGCTCGCAGTCCGTGCCGACGCTCTTTCAGCTTGGCGCTGAGCTCGGGAATCGAGGCCGCATATTCCCGAGGCATCGCCGCCATCGATGTATTGATGACGTCATCGGTGATCGCCTGTGTGAGCCTGGTGGCCGCCAGATCCCACTGCGACCGGTCGAGGCCACTGAGCATGCGGCGGTCGAACTCGATCGCATTCTCGAACAAGCCTTCCATCGGCGAATACGCGCTGTCGAACTTGACGAGGCTCCTCATTCTCATGCGCCCCAGCTTCATGACAAACCCTTCATAGGAGAGAAAGACCTTGTCCCGGTCACGCGGAATGGGAGTCCAATCGCCTCCGGGACGCAGCCGTGCCCATTTCCATTGCCCGGGATGACGGTCATTGTCGCCGAGCAGCATGTCGACCAGCCGTGCGGTGAGCAGCGTCCGCGCATCGACGATCTGACGCGGGTCGGCATTGATCAGCGCAAGCAACACGTCGCTGTCGATCATCGCCGAGACGCCGGCGAAGGCAGCGCCCTGCTCGGGCTTGTCCGGATATTCTTCCAGCGTGCCCAGCAGTTTCGCGAAATCCTTTCTGAATTCGCCGAGCGCCGGATCGTCCGGCATCACGTAAAGTCGTGGTGTCGGATGAAGCAAACCTGCGGCCTTGAGAAACGCCGGCGCACCTATCGGTGCGGTTGGGTGCGCCGCGCTTCGCGCATCCAGCACTATGTCCTGAATGATCGTTCCATCGAAATGCTTTGGCAGAGTCAGCACCTGCTTCTCGACGGAGCGGAACACATATTCGGCGCCATTCGGTGCGACAAAGCGCAGCGACGTTGTCTGTTTACCGCCTCCGCTCTTGGTTGGCTTCAGTCCTCCGGCGAACGAACGCAGGTCGAGGACGGCCGCGCGAACCGGGGTCGCCCACAGGTCGCGGTAGGTATCACCGAGAAGAAAGCGGCGGAAGCCGCCTGCCTCGAAGTCGTCGCTTGCACGGAGAGTGACACTGTCCCGCGAGGGTGGGGAGGCGTTCTGAGCGACAACGCTTCCCGGAGCCGCGACAGACAACAGAAGAGCGAGGCCCCCGAAATTTGCGCGGTTCCTCGCGGACGAAAGTCTCAACGGGTCAGTCCCGCGGCGGCTCCGATCGGCCAGCGGTAAAGACTGATACTGGCGGCGGTTTTTCTGGCTTCGTCGCTCACTATGAGTATGCTGTCGTTGGTGATGGCGATCCCTTCCGGCTGTCGCAGACCGCCGGGAAGTCTGATGACCTGCACCAGCTGACCCGCAGGGGTGATCTCCACGATGACCTTTTCCGGCGATGTGATGAGCACGTAGTTGCCCGTCGCCGGATCGACCGTGATGTCCGATGGATGAAGCTCTTTCAGACCGGTCGGACCCAGCAGCGTGGTGAAAGGAATCGCCATCATCGTCGGAGCCTCCTCCGGTTTCTCCGGCCTCCAGCGATAGATGACGAGGTTGCCTTTCAGATCCTTGATTCCGACATTCTTGCAGGGCATCAGCAGGCGCGCGCTGTCGGGTTCGTAGGCGATTCCCTCGAACTCGCATTCGCGCCCCAGCTTCGGGTCGTGCAGGGTATATCGCACGTGCTCCCGGTCCTCACCTTCCTCGAACCGGTAGACGCTGCCATTGCTGTCCACCATGTAGATGATACCCGGCCCGACGGTAATTCCCTCGAAGTCGGCGCGGATGGCAGGCTGTCCCACGACAAACATCTTCAGTGCAACGCCCCGATGGGGATCGATGACGTAAACCCTGCTCTGCTCATCGTTATGAGCGAGCAGTCGCGAGTCGTCGGTAAGAGCGAGTCCCGACACCTCGCGAAGCGCGGCCGGCAGGATCCATTTTGCGAGAGGCACGGCCGCTCCGCCCTGTCGCGCGGCGGAGAGTTTTTGCTTCAGCCGTTTCTCTCTTGCCTGAAGCTCCGACTTCTGTGAGTCATCTGCGTCGAGCGGCGAACAGGCGTCGAGGCTCAGAATTGCGGCAACGGAAATCAGAATAGCGGATGCCTTCTTCATGCCGATACGCTGACGTCTTCCTGGATCGCCTCGCGGCTCTCCAGGTCGGCAGTGTGGATGCGGTCACCCGCATCCTGCCGAACGGCGGTAAGCAGGTCGTCTCTCGATACGTTCTTTTTCAGCCGCAGCAGATAGTAAATCTCCGACGGCTTCCCGACGTTCTGCTCCACTTCGTCCAGTTTCCAGCGCCGTGCGTTTTCGTTGAGCACTCCCTCCGCAAGCTCCTGCGCTTCGGTGATCTTGTCAGTCGTGATCGACAGCACTGCGTCGAATCGTGGTTTCTTCTTCTTGGTTCCGAGCACACCACTCACACGCTGGAACCTGTCCGCCAGCGCATCGGCCTTCTCGGGAGTGAGCGAGAGAACGAGGTCGCGGTCGGGGACGGCCTGCCAGTCGGTGCGCGTCACCAGACTGTTCAACGGCCCTGCCCACTGTGACGCAGCGGTGGGGGTGAGCACGTTTCGCCCATAGTCGTAGCGCCAGGTGAGCAGCAGCAGGAAGTTGAACACGAAGGTGAGCACGGCGCCGATCACCAGTGTCTGCACGCCGGCCGCGAACCCGACCGCGATCGACAGAAAAATGAAGACGACGTCCCTCGTATCGCGAAGATTGGTGCGGAAGCGCACCGCGGCTACGACACCCGCCAGACTGAAGGCAAGTGCCAGACTGTCGCGCACAATGACCACGATACCCGCCACTACGAGTGGAAGGATGATCAACGTCTGCACCACCGCCTGGCTGTGGCCGGCGACGTGTCTCGCCGACATATAGACCCACGACACCGGCAGCATCAGCAGTATCGTGCCGATCAGGATCAGAGCGGTCGTTCCTGCAAGGTGTCCGAGTGATCCCACCCCAAACGCTTTGTTGGCGAACGATGATACTGTCGGAGCGGTGTCGACGAGCCCATCACGAAGGACGACCTCGGCGGTCGAGGTTGCCGGTGATGCGTCGAGCCCCCCGCCGATGAGCAGATTTCCGGTCGCCGGAAACAACGTCACTACGATCCCGAGAACGACGGCAAGAAAGGCGTAATAGCCGAGCAGTCGCCGGATCGGATGGCCCGACCCAAGCGTCATGAAATCAATGATTTGACGTAAAGGGCGCATACGGTTCTCCGGTGTGAGTTTGGCGCCGATTTGTGACTAAGATAGTACCACGACATACCCCGCAGAAGCGACAAGGGGCATGTGATTGCGCGCTGAAGCTAGCGTGGAAGTCGCTAATTTCCACGAATGCCCAGGCAATCACCCTATCGAACTCTTTCCGCCGAGCGGCGGATTGCGCTGATTACCCACGCGATCAAGGCAAGCAGGGAAGGACGGGAACTCTACGTTCAGCGGCTGGTGTCGCGCGGCGGCGGTTTTCGCGCGGCAACACTGCGGGCGTGGCCGGTCGACCGACTCGCGAAGGAAATAGTGCGTATGAAAGCGGAGTCGGCGACCGACGAGCTCGACCTTCTGCAGCTTTTGTATGTGGATCTGGATCCTTCGGTTCAAATCACGTTTCTCGACGCTGCCGGAGTCGAGCACGACGGTGGAAAGATGGCTGAGTCGATGGAGTCGCCTTACGCCAGCGAGGAGGCGGTGAGCCGCGGGGCGGCAGCCGTGCGCGAGCGCCATGGATCCGATGGCGTGCACTACCTTCAGACCATCGCGCGCTACAGCGCCGACGGGTGGCCGGGAATCGAAGGACTGGTGGATCAGACCTGACTGAACTCGTGATCAGCCGTCTATCGACGCCCTGATCTCGCGGATCTGACGGACGCGCTCCCCATCACCTGAAGCGTCGGCTGCCACGCTGCCGCGCCTTGCCCATTCACGCGCCTTCTCGGAATCCCCCTGCGTCCGCGCAAGCAGCGCAATGCGGATTGCGCTCTCGGTTACGCCAGTGAGGACGTTGACTTCGACGTAGAGATGGTAGGCCTCTCGCCACAGACGATTGGCGTCTTCTATCTCGCCAGCGTCAGCCTTGAGG
>JALYOO010000087.1 GCA_030856845.1 Gemmatimonadota bacterium | reverse complement strand
CACGCAGGCCGCGAGGAAGCCGCGATCTTCGAGGTGCAGATGTCCATTCTGTCGGATGCCGAGCTGCTGGGCAGTGTCGAGACGCTAATCCGCCGCAACATCGGGGCTGAGAAAGCGTTCGACCTCGTCCTCATAGAATGGCGGCAGAACTTCGCCCGTCACGCGCAGCCGATGATTCGGGAGCGAGTCAGCGACCTCACCGATGTCCACATCCGTGTCTTGTCGATCCTGCTCGGCCTGCCCGACCATGACCCTGTTGATCTACCGAAAGGCTCGAATGCGATTCTTGTGACGCACGACCTCACTCCCAGCCTCACCGTGCAGCTCGATCGCGAAGCGATATCGGCAATCGCGACCGACGCCGGCACCCGCACCTCGCACGTAGCGATCCTGGCACGATCGCTGGGGTTGCCAGCAGTGGTGGGTTTGCGCAACGCCACACATCTGTTGCGTGGCGGCGAACAGGTGATTCTTGACGGGTCGTCGGGAATCGTGATACCCCAGCCGTCGGAGAAGCAGATCGAGGCATACTCCGACCGCGCGGTTCGCGAGGCTGCGGACACGGTCGAGCTGCAGCAGCTGGCGGGCGCGGAGCCGGTGACACTCGACGGTGTGCGTATTACGCTCCGCGCCAACGTCGACCTTCCCGAGGAAGCTGAAAACGCGGCGCACTCCGGCGCCGAAGGCGTGGGACTGATGCGAACGGAGTTTCTCGTCGTAGGCCGTGCAACCATGCCCGATGAGGAAGAGCAGTACAGAGCGTACAGGAAAGTCGTGGAAGCCTTTGACGATCATCCCATCGTCATCCGAACGTTCGACGTTGGCGGTGACAAGCTTCCCGTTGGAGGATATCCCACCGAGGCGAATCCGTTCCTCGGCTGGCGTGCAATCAGAATGTGCCTGGATGAGCCCGAGCTTTTCAGAACGCAGCTGCGAGCGCTGCTGAGGGCGGCGATGCACGGCGACGTTCGCATCATGCTCCCGCTAGTAGTCTCGGTCGATGAAGTGCGGCAGGCTCGTGCGCTCCTCGAGGAAGCCGCCTCGGAGCTCGACGCGAGGGGAGTGGACTACAGGCATGATCTGCCGCTCGGGGTAATGGTAGAGACGCCGGCCGCGGCGGTGGCAGCCGATACGCTAGTGAAGGACGTCGCGTTCTTCAGCATCGGGACTAACGACCTGGTGCAATACACGCTGGCTGTGGATCGCGGCAACGCGAACCTCGCGAGCAGATTCACGCCTCTTCACCCGGCTGTGCTTAGACTGATACGGCAGACGGTCGAAGTCGGGCACGCCAATGGTCTCGAAGTGAGTGTGTGCGGCGAGATGGCTTCGCAGCCGCTGATGGCCTTTGCGCTGATCGGCCTCGGGGTGCGTCAGCTGAGCGTTGCCGGCCGCTCGGTTCCCCTGGTGAAGCGAATCGTTAGGGGCGTGAGCGCGGAAATAGCGAGAGAAGCTGCGGACGCGGCGCTCGCAAAACACACTGCGCGAGAAGCGGAAGCCGAGCTTCGCAATCGACTTTTCGCCGCGTTCGGCGACGCGGCGTTCCTGCATGACGGGTTGCCGGAGTCGGTCGACGGGAATACGTTTGAGGGAATCAGCGGACCTTAAGACCAATGCCGGCACGAATCGTACGGCGTGCCGCCAGTCCGCGCTCCCGTCCCAATCCCGAGGGATATCGTGCTCGATCGACACCTGTTTACCTCTGAGTCAGTCACCGAGGGTCACCCCGACAAGGTAGCTGACCAGATCTCTGATGCTATTCTGGATGCCATCCTGGCGGATGATCCAGTCGCCCGCGTGGCGTGTGAAACGCTCGTTACGACCGGCCTCGCGTGCGTCGCGGGCGAGATTACCACTAAGACCTACGTTCCCATTGCCGACATAGTCCGCGCGACCATCGAGCGTATAGGCTATACGGACGCGAGTTACGGCTTCGATTCCAAGACCTGCGCCGTGATGAGTACGATTGGCCGCCAATCGCCTGACATCAGCCAGGGAGTCGACACCGGCGGTGCCGGCGACCAGGGAATGATGTTCGGATATGCCAGCGACGAGACGGACGAGCTGATGCCTCTGCCGATCGTTCTCGCGCACCGGTTGACCCAGCGACTTGCGGATTGCCGGAGAAACGGCAGCGGGTGGCTGCGGCCGGACGGGAAGTCGCAGGTGACGGTGATCTATGAGGACGGAGTACCGACAGGAGTCGACACGGTGGTAATCTCGACCCAGCACGACGATGCGATCACGAATAAGAAGATCTCACAAGCGGTGATATCTGACGTCATCGAACCTTCGATTCCTAAGGAACTTAGGACGAAGGACATCAAGTATCACATCAACCCTACCGGGCGGTTCGTCATCGGAGGTCCGCAGGGAGATGCAGGCCTCACCGGGCGCAAGATCATCGTCGACACATACGGCGGAATGGGGCGGCACGGAGGCGGCGCGTTCAGCGGTAAGGATCCGTCGAAGGTCGATCGCAGCGCGTGCTATGCGGCGCGGTGGGTGGCGAAGAATATCGTGGCGGCGAAGCTTGCGAGGCGCTGCGAAGTGCAGCTCGCGTATGCGATCGGGGTCGCGAAGCCTGTGTCAGTGATGGTCCATACCTTCTCTACGAACACGGTTCCGGAGTCGGTTATCATGCGGGCAGTGGCGGAAGTATTCGACCTGACGCCTCGGGGGATCATGAACGACCTGGAGCTGCGGAAGCCGATTTATGAGAAGACGGCGGCCTATGGGCACTTCGGTCGCAAGTCGGAGAAGAACGGATCGGGGAAGAACGGGGGAACCCTGTTCACGTGGGAGCGGCTCGATCGTGTGAAGAAGCTTCAGAAGGCGGTGAAGGGCTAACTGCTCTTAGACACAGAGAGCACAGAGGCCACAGAGGCCACGAGAGCAAAGCGAAGCAATCGTCGCGTGTTCTAAAGGAGGGGAAGAAGGTCGAGCGACTAGCGATCGAGAAACTCGCCGAAATTCCTGATCAGGTAGACGTCAGTTTTGTCGCTCGGGCGCGTAATCACCATGCGTCGTCCGTCGGCAGATACCGTGGAAGTAGCCGGCGCCTGCGAATAGGCGCCAAGTCTGATGGCGCCGGTGCCCGGCCGGACCGCGTAAAGAGCCTGCGCTCCACGAGCCTCATGAACGTCGAAAACGAGACTGCCGTCGTCAATCCAGCTCAGGGACCCAACGTTCTCAGCCGCAACGGCGGCCAGACGGGTGAAAACACCACTGTTCAGATTGAGGTGCGCGACCACCGCTGAGTCGATAGCCGAATCCCAGCCTAGAATCCCAAGCAATGTTCCGTCAGGCGACGCAGCGAGGTAAGCCATTGGGCCGAGCCAGGAGGGGGCTCGTCTTGTAGCGTTCGGGTGTCCGCGGCGACGCATCAGCGAGATCGAACTTTGATCCGCACCGATGAGTGCGATCCCGCCACCATGAAGCGAAAACACGCCGTCTCCCCGGATCGCTACACCACTCGCTATCTCCCTCCCCTGGCGTCCCGTCGTGTCAATCTCCATCACGCGGGCTCGTGTTCCGATCCGGTTCGAGTAAAGAATCCTGTTACCCTCGAGCTCCCACTGAACACCGACTACACCCTCGAGCGGTGGACCGATGAGGGACTCCTCCCACGCATCGAACGAACTGGTGAAGAGCTGAAACCGCGGGCTCCCGTCGCTCACCACCGGGCGACCCACCAGTACCCTGTCGCCTGCGGGAGATATTCGTGCGAACGCGACGCTGGTGGACGTAAACAACAGCCGGGGAGTGGCGAAGCCCGAGGAGAGGGATTGGCGTTCGCTCGCCCAGACCGATGTCTCCACCGGGCCGACTGAATAGGAGAGCCGCTTGCCATCCGGAGAAACGTGGTACGATCCATCGCCGACTACTAATCGCTGCAGTACGGTGTCGACACGCCGATCGATGCGCAGGTCAGTCGCCCGCACGCGGAGAAAATCGTACTCATTTCCTTCCCGCTCATTCCGAACTGCGAGAAGCAGCTCGCCTCTCTCCGCCATCCAGCGGGGTACTACCTCGCGATCCCCAAAGTCCAGGCCGGTCGTCGATCTATCGATCACCTCACCCTTACGGTCGATTAGACGCAGCTCGCTTGGTCTCCGATTCGGGCTCCGAACCAGGACGAGGAGACGATCGGTGGAGCTGGTAGGTATCACATTGAACCGAAGGCCGGGACGCCGCACCGGTATGCTGTCCAGGGACTGACCGCCGCGCACGCTAGCGACGATGATCCAGGCAACGGTGTCGTTCGGAGTGAGGCCGCGCAGCACCATCGCCGTGTCACCAGACATGGCGATGGCCCGACAGCAGCCGAGATATCGATAAGTGCCTCCGAGTGTGGATATGGCAAACGTACCCCATAGTGGCCCACCGTAAGATCCAAGATAGAGCAGGTGCTTTCCGTCTCGCGTCCACTCCGTTCCTCCTAGCGCCGCGATGCTGTCGGTAACCACCAGTCTGCCCCGCCCATCGACGTCCTGGATAACCAGTCGATGCGTACAGGACCCGTCGCTGTCACAGACTTTCTCGCCAAACGCCAGCCGTGATCCATCGGGCGACGTGGATGGGTGAACAGCGGTGCCCGTCGCGGTTAGTTGAATCCGATCGGGAGGTGGGAATGGCGAATCGCCGCGTCGCACAGAGTAAGACACGGCTGCCGTAGCTGCCGCAACGGCAGCAATGACGGTCGCTGCAATCCAGCGCCACTTTACCACTGTCACCGGCTGAGGAGTCGTGGGAATCGAAAGAGCGCGCACGAACTCTCCGGCGTTGGCGTACCGGTCGGCGGGAACTCGTCCCAGCGCCTTTGCGACGGCAGTGTCGATTCCCTCCGGAACAGTATCGCGCAGCACGCGAAGCCTGATTGGCCGCTCAGTCATCAGCTTTGCGATCACTGCTTGCACGGTTGGTCCGCTATGCGGCGGCTCTCCAGCCAGCATTTCATAAACAACGGCCGCCAGCGAATAAACGTCGCTCCTGGCATCCAGAGTTCGATCACCCGTTGCCTGTTCCGGGCTCATGTATTGGGGAGTGCCGAGTGAACGACCTGTTTGAGTCAACCGGTTGCCGCCTGCCTGACGCACTGCCAGCGCGATACCGAAGTCAGCCAGCATCGCCTCACCTTCGTGAAGAAGAATGTTCTCCGGTTTGATGTCGCGATGGATGACTCCCTGACGATGCGCGTACTCGAGCGCGGAGCCGACCTGCCTGGTGATGGCGACTGCGTCTTCTACACTGAGCTGCTTCTCGCGTCTGAGCAGGTCACGCAGCGACTCTCCGCGCACGAAAGGCAGAACGTAATAGAGGAGTCCGTCCGCGGAACCGGAGTCGATCAGCGTGAGAATGTGCGGATGGTCGAGACGGGCGGTGATGCGGATCTCGTTCAGGAAGCGTTCTGCGCCGAGAATCGCGGCCAGCTCCGGCCGTAACACCTTGAGGGCGACTTCGCGGTCGTGCTTGAGATCATGAGCGAGATATACGACTGCCATGGCCCCGGACCCAACTTCGCGCACGATGCGATATCGATCGGCGAGAGCAGGAGACAGCCTCGTCAAGCCTTCGCTCATTCCGTTTCTTCCTCGTCCTCGATTCGGGCGATGTGTTTCCGAGTGCGGACAAGTGTATTACCGAAGCGCGTGGTTCGCACCTTTCTCGCTGAGACCGCTGGCGGGTTGCCCGGCCGCCTCCTACATTCTTTTCGGCTGCCGA
>JALYOO010000077.1 GCA_030856845.1 Gemmatimonadota bacterium | reverse complement strand
CTCCAATACACCGGTCACGTACACGAGCGCGACTGGCCCCGGTATCCACGACGGCATGATCCGGGCATAAGAGTCAGGAATCACGAAATGCATCGCGCCGGCCACAATGAACAACAGGCTCAGCAGGTAAATGTTTCGGTCGGGGCGCATCCTTCCATAATAGTTCGATGAAACCCGGATAACGGATGATCTCGTTGTCATTCATTGAAAACGTTCGCGGTCGCGTCGCGGCGCACGCACTCTGGCTGTGCGTCGTGTTTCCTGTGTCCACCGGCCATGGTGAAGTTGCGCTCCTGCGGCATGTGCGGGTCGCAGTAGCGCCGGCAGCGACGACCCGGGCCAGGCCCGAGGCGCGCGCCCTATGGGTAACGAGGTTCGACTACGACTCGGAAGCGAAGATCGTACGCATCATGGAGACTGCGGCGCGCGCGAACTTCAATATCGTTTATTTCCAGGCGCGTGCCGCGGGTGATGCGTACTACCGCTCGAGCATCGAGCCCTGCGCCGCGCTGTTGTGCGCGCGACTCGGCGGTACTCCCTCGTATGATCCTCTCGAGGTCGCGGTGCGCGAAGGGCACCGGAGGGGAATTCAGGTCCACGCCTACCTGAACGCCCTGAGCGCGCGTGCAGCAGGCATCGCAGGGCAGTGCAGGGCGATTCCGGAGCCCGCGCCCGGAAACCCGCGGCACATGCTCCTGGATCATCCCGAGTGGATCATGACCGACCGCCGGGGGCTACCGCTGCCATGTCCGAACAGTGAGGAGTATGTCTGGGTTTCGCCCGCATACGCCGGTGTGCGGCAGCGGCTGGCGGCGGTGGCCGCCGATGTCGCGCGAAGGTACCAGGTGGATGGGATCCACCTCGATCGCATCCGCTACCCCGGGCCCGAGTGGTCGCACGACGCTGAGAGCAGCAGACAGTTCGGAAAGGATCCCATCACCAATTCCCGCGAGTGGCGAGCGTTTCGCACGGGGCTCGTGAACGCGATGGTGCGAGAGACCTATGACAGCGTTGCGGCGGTGAGAAACGGACTGGTCATGTCCGCAGCCGTCTGGGGAGTTTACGACGACATCTGGAACTGGCGCACTCGTGCTGGCGCAACCGACCTGATGCAGGATGGCCGCCGGTGGGCGAGCGACGGCTACATCGACGTGCTCGTCCCGATGACCTATTACCGGATCAACGCGACGAAATGCTCGCGGATCGACTGGGCGTGCGTGCTCGACGAGCATATGGAGGGCGATGAACGCGCCACCGGCCGGCACATGTACATCGGGATCGATGCGAGCAAAGGTGCGAGTGAGGTTGTGAAGCAGATCCGCCTTGCGCGAAATCGCGGTGTGACGGGCGTGGCGGTGTTTTCGTTCACCGACGCCGACAACTCACGGATCTGGCCGCTCCTGTCAAGGGATCTGTTCGCCGAGCCGGCGGCGATTCCGTTGATGCCCTGGAAGAGAGTGGCTGATAAGTAGTGCCTCAGCGCGTGCGCGTGATCGAGCGGCCGGGCGCATCCCTGGTGATCGAGTGACCGAGCGCGTACGCGTGATCGTCAACCCGGCGGCTGGCCGGGGGCGAGGCGAGGCACTCCTGCCGGGAATCAAGTCCGAATTTTCGGCAGTCGGCATCTCCGACATCGTCACCACGACGATCGCGGGAGATGAGGCGAAGCTTGCCGTTGCCGCGATTCGCGAGGGTTGTACGACACTGGTGGTGGCCGGCGGTGACGGAACGACGAGCAGGGTGGCGAATGCGATTCTCGCAACCGACCGCAGGGTAAGACTGTGCGTTCTTCCGGTTGGAACAGGCAACGATTTCGCCAAGGTGGTGAGCTCGAGAGCCGGTAACACGGCTGCCGTCGCGCGCGGTTGCCTCGAGTCACCGTCGACCACAGTCGACGTGGGACAGGTCGAGAGGACCTATTTCCTGAACTCGTGCGGGTTCGGGTTTGACGTGGCTGTCCTGCAGGCCGCGGCGAAAATGCGATGGCTCCGGGGCAATGCTCTCTACATGACAGCCGCACTGCGCGAGCTGGTCGGTTTCGGCGACTCCCGGATTGGAATCACGTCGGCCGCCGGCGCGCGGGAACCGGTGTCCCATCTTCTGCTCGTGATTGCGAATGCGCCGTATTTCGGTGGGACATTCACGATAGCTCCGGCGGCCTCGGTGACCGACGGGAAGCTCGATCTGATCTCTGTCTTCGATGTCCCGATTCGACGGCGCATTGCGGTATTGGCTGCCGCAACGCGCGGCACTCACCTTCGGTTTCCGGAATGCAGCGCCCAGCAGGGGGCCGAGTTCTCGCTGGCGTTCGATCGCCCGCCGGCGTATGAGATCGACGGGGAGCTGAGACAATCGGCTACCGCCGTCGTATCGGTGTGTTGCATCGCTTCGGCCTTGAGGGTTGTCATTCCCGAGTAGATGGTAGCAGCAAAGGGATTTGGCGTTTTATCACGTCTGGTTGCTCGTCCACCAGGATGGCGGATGGACCTAACCCGGGTCATCGGGGCATCATGTGGTCGCTGAATCAGCTGCGAGCAGGGCGTACAATCGAGACTAGACCCCGGGCGCAGACGCCTCTTCCGCCGGTCTAGCCGCAGAAGCTTTGATTGGAATGGGTCCCCCCGGGCGGGCTTTTCTATCCTTCATATGAATCCAACTTCTGGCTGGAAGCGTATCAGCCCCCGCCACGCCGCTTGGAGGTCGTGGTGGGAATCGACGTCACGAGTTAGCCCATTGGAGGGTTGGGCGGGGGCCCGGATGCCAATGCTTGTCGCCCTTGGGGGCGGCGATCCCACCGGTAAGAGGCCAAGGATGTCACATATGGGAGCCATTGCACACATATGTCTTGCGCGGATTCGCGACAGGGTTTAATGTCCCAGCGGCAGGGCGAGTAAATAGTTTGGTACCTGAAGTGGCAGTATGCAGTCTCTATACTTTTTCTCCTTCGAAAAGGCTACCCGGTCGCGAGGCCGGTACAGCAAAGCAGGGTGATCTCACGCAGAACACACTGCTGCCGAAGAGGAGCGACACCGGCTCGTCGTGCCGGGGCTTTTCACTCATTCGGAGGAATCATGGGTTCGTGGTCCGCGGTATCCCGCAAGTATCTTGGTGTGTCAGCAGTGGTTTCAGTCGCTGTGCTGGGCGCATGCGTGTCGAACGATGCTTCATCGGTTGCCGGACCTGACGTACGGCCTGGCTCAGGTACGTTCGCTAACTCCGGCCAGGTCAATGTTTGCATCGCAGCTGGGAGCCCAGCCGGTGCCTACAGCTTCTCCACCGCTGGAAGCTCAGTGAACGCCTCAGGTGCCGCGTCGCAGACGCTTGTCGCGAATGGTGTCATCAATGTTCCGGCGAATTCGGTAACGCCCACGTGCTTCACAGTGTTCGATCGTACGAATCCGGCAAACCCTAATTTTGACCCGGAGGCTCAGATCGCCGTATCGATCACCGCTCCTGGCGGGGCCGTTTACACCAGTACTTCGTGCGAACTCGATCCGGACACTCCTGCTCCGGCGGATTGCGCGGGGACGGCTGTCAGCGTATTCGCGAACTTCTTCCACGGTACAAGGGTTACCTTCGCGTTCGAGGCGCCGGCGATCGTGGGTTGCACGCTCACGCAGGGTTACTGGAAGAATCACGAAGAGACAGCAGAGCCACTCTTCGCCAGCGGCGGCCCGATCATCATCGACTTCGGCGCCAACGGTGTCGCTGGCGGCACCGGAGCCAATGCCGATCGCGTTGTGACCTTCGCGACGTATCAGGCTTTCATGCGCCAGTCCAGCAGGGACTATCAGTACGCGCTGGGCCAGCAGCTGATCGCAGCGGAGCTCAACATCCGTAACGGCGCCACCGCAAGTCCCGCCGTGCTGGCGGCGATGAACGAAGCGCGCGTGCTCCTCTACCAGGGAGTCTCGGACGCTGAGAAGGCGCGGGCTTCGGAGCTCAACGACATCCTCACGGAGTTCAACGAGGGTGACGCAGCCGGAAGTTCGCCGCACTGCGACGACTGATATCTGATCCACGATGCCTGACGCCGCTCAATGTGGCGTCCGGCAAGCGGGGCCTCCTTCGGGAGGCCTCGTCTTTTTTCTGCCATCGTCGAAATACGAGCGCCATGAAACGGCTATTCCTCATTCCGCTCGCTCTGCTGCTGGCTTCCTGTATGACGGCTGCCCGGCCGTCAGATGCCCGTGGGCCGCGGGTCGCGCATCATCAGCATCTGATCAGCCCCGCGTTTGCGCCGATCGTCAAGTTCAACCCGATCGACGCGGCGGCACTGCTGAGTATGCTCGACGAGGCTGGGACCGAGCGCGCGGTGGTCCTGTCGATGGGCTACAGTTTCGCGGACGAACGGAAGAAACTGGACAACCCTGAGTTGTTAACCCGCCCGGAAAACGACTGGACGGCGGCGCAGGTGGCGACCGCTCCGCGCCGCCTGCGCGGCTTTTGTGGCGTCAACCCGCTTGCTCCCGGTGCGCTGGCCGAGATCGAACGGTGCAACGCGCTCCCGGGCATGCGCGGGTTGAAGCTCCATTTCGGCAATAGCGGAGTCAGCCTGCGCGAGCCTGAGTCCGTTGTGCGCATGCGGCAGGTGTTCGCGCTGGCAAACCGCCTGCCCGCGCCAATCGTGGTTCATCTGCGATCGCGTAGCGGCACGCCGTACGGTGCCGAAGACGCGCGCCTGTTCATCGAGCAATTGCTTCCAGTTGCGCCTGACATCACCATTCAGGTCGCGCATTTGGCGGGCGCGGGTCCTGGCTTCGGCGCAGATGCAGACGCGGCGATGGCGGTGTTCGGCGAGGCAATCGTGCGCCGCGATGCCCGGACTCCCCGCCTGCTGTTCGACGCGACCACGGGCGTTGCGCCCGATGGGTCCGCGGAAGACGGAGCGCTGGTTGCACGCCGCATCCGCGAAGTCGGAGTCGATCGAGTCGTGTTCGGCTCCGACTTGCCCATCGGCGGCAATTTGCGCCTGGCGGACGCCTGTCGGCTATTCCGCATTAAGGTGCCGCTCACGAACGCGGAGTTCGCGCGCATCGCAGCGAATGTCGCGCCCTACGTTCCCGGCGCCGCCGGCTTACCAAACTGACGGCGAGCTCAACCAATGCCGAAAGCTCTCGACTGACGGTAAGTTCGTTTCCCGGCCGCCCTCGCAGGGACAGCGGCCCCTCGCGCGACCGACACTCGGTGAAATAGACCCCAACACATACATCCATGAATTGCAGAGCAATCGCAGACGCGTTCTCAGCCGTGCTCGTCGGTGCCGGGCCAGTCTTCGCGCAGATTCCGGCGCCATCTCCTGCAACCACGGTGATTCGCGCGGCGAGAATGATCACCATCGCCAGCCCTTCCGTAGTCCGTGACGCAGTCGTTGTCGTGACTGGCGACAGGATAGTTGCGGCGGGGCCGACGGCGTCGGTTCAGGTCCCGGCGGGCGCAAAGGTCGTAGACCTTGGAGATGTCACGCTGCTGCCCGGGTTCATCGACGCGCATACTCACATCATCGGACGCACGCTCGGTGATCCAATGGCTGACCTGAGCTCGGTGAAGGACTATCCGGCGTACGGGGCAATACTCGGAGTCTCCAACGCTCAGAAAACTCTGATGGCGGGATTCACCTCGATTCGAGTTGTCGGATCCGGAGAATTCGCCGACATGGCGTTGCGGCAGGCGATAGACGACGGACGCATCGTCGGCCCGCGCATGCAGAACGCCGGTCACTCACTTGGAATCACAGGTGGTCACTGCGACGATAACGGCTGGCGTCCAGGACTCATCGAGTCGGGAGTGAAGGAGGGAATCGCCAATGGGACTGACGAAGTCCGCGCTGCCGTGCGCTATCAGGTGAAGTACGGCGCGGACGTCATCAAGACATGCGCTACAGGTGGCGTCCTCTCCGAAGGCGATGCCGTCGGGACCACGCAGTACACCTACGAAGAGATGAAGGCGATGGTGGATGAAGCCCGCCAGCACGAACGAAGGGTTGCTGCGCACGCCCACGGAACCGAGGGAATCAAGATCGCGACGCGCGCCGGAGTCGCGTCGATCGAGCATGGCTCTTTCCTCGATGCGGAGGGAGCGAGGCTGATGACGCAGAAGGGAACCATTCTTGTTCCCACGCTCATGGCGGGCGAAGCCGTGGAGCGATTTGCCAGGAACGGAGTGTTAAAGGGTTTGCGCATGGAGAAGGCGTTGGCTGCCGCCGCGGCAATGCGCAGAGGAATTCGCATTGCAGCGGCGAACAGAGTGCCGATCGCCCTTGGCACGGATGCCGGCGTAATTCCCCACGGTACCAATGCGCGCGAGTTCGGGCTGATGGTCGAGTGGGGCGGACTGACTCCGATCGCCGCACTGAACGCAGGCACCATCAACGCTGCGAAGCTGCTTGGCTGGGAGAATCGCATTGGAACGATCGCCCCTGGAAAGCTCGCTGATATCGTCGCGGTTCCCGGGAATCCGCTCGAGGACATTCACCGCACTGAGCAGGTGACTTTCGTCATGAAGAACGGTGTGATCTACAAGGGAGCGACCGCCCGTTAGACGCGCCTAACGCAAAACGAGCAGGTCGCCGCGCCACCGTTACGGCATCTCCCACGCTGACCTTTCTCGACGAGCAGCCAGTAGCTTGGTTCCTCGATTGACACGCTTGTCCCACAATACGGAAAAGGCGGGCCCCCGAACTGGGAATGCCCGCCTCTTAACATTATGATTTGGAGCTTCGCGCAGCTCCCGAGGAGGGACTTGAACCCCCGACCCGGTGATTAACAGTCACCTGCTCTACCACCTGAGCTACTCGGGAATGGTCTTCCAATATTAGACGGCAGGGACGGGTAAATCAACCAGCGCGAAGGAAGCGCACACAGCCTGCGTGGCCCGTTTCTTTAATGCAGATGCCTCATGAAAACTGACCTCACTTCCGGAACGGGGGCTACCGCTCTCGTCACCGGCGCATCGATGGGAATCGGGCTCGAGCTTGCTCGCGTCCTCGCGAGCCACGGACACAACCTCATACT
>JALYOO010000039.1 GCA_030856845.1 Gemmatimonadota bacterium | reverse complement strand
GCGGGGGGCTCTGACCCCTTGGTGGAGATCTCATCCACAATCGCATCCGAGAGTGCCTGGTCGGCTGTGCCCAGTGCGGCCGCGCCCCCAGATGGACGAGCAATCCCGCCATCGAGGTCAAGTCGTCCCCTTTTTTTCAGACGATCCAGCGTCCAGTCGACGACCTCAGGCCGGGATTTCACCCTGGCTCGCATTGTCTGTATTGAGACACCCGGCTCAAGCGGAAAGTTTGCTGCGTGTTCACGGACCGCGGCCTCGACCGATAACTCGAGGTCACTCAAAGCCCGCCGCGAGTATGCCCACTCTCCAAGGCAAACAGCTTCCAGTGACGCCAGTGAAGCATCGACATCGGAGTGTAGAAGCCCGGTGCGAACGGCCAGCGTCGCCAGTCGAACACCGCGTGTGCCGGATGACTGCATGATTCGCGCAAGACGAGAGCGCGGATCAGCGGACTCGTTTTCGAGTTTCGACTGAGATTCAGAACCTGTGTCGTCGCGGTGCTTCCGCCCGGGAGGATAAGGATCGATCACCGTGCCGCCACCGATGGTGCGAGGCGGCGAAGGATACCGGAGGACGAACCGGTCGCCGCCTCGTGCGACAATGGGTTCCGTGAGCACGACGCGATATACATCGTCGTTCCGCGACGCGCCGCGGGTCGCGGGCCGCGAGACTATTCGCGCCGATACTTCAGTCGTACCAAGGTGAAACCGCAGCCGGGTTCGCGCGGTGATCGGTTGCACGTCACTGAAGAGAGTGACGACAGCGTCCATCGCGTTGGTGGGAATCCAGTCTTTGCCGCTGACTAGCACGCTGCCCCGACCGATCTCATCGACTTCGCAGCCCGCGAGCGCGATCGCGGCCCGCTCGCCTGCCGCCGCCGCGCCAACAGCCGCGCCATGCCGCTGTACGGCGCGCACGCGCAGCTGCCGCCCGCCCGGAAAGAGAGAGACAAACTCATCCCTGCCGACGGAGCCGCTCCAGATTGTGCCGGTGACCACGGTGCCTGTGCCCTTCATCGTGAAGGCGCGATCCACAGGCATACGGAAGAGATCCGTGGCCTCGCTTCGCGCGCCGACGCGAAAGGCCGCGCGTGCAATTGATGAACGGAGCTCATCGATTCCTGTACCGGTAAGTGCGGAAACGGGGCAGATCTCCGCGCCCGCGAGCGGCGTCGCAGCAAGGAGCTCGGCAATGTCCGAGGAAACGAGGCCAAGCCATTCAGCGTCGACGAGATCGCACTTTGTCAGCGCGACGACCGCTTGCTGGAGTCCCAGTAACGACAGGATCTCCAGATGTTCTCGAGTCTGCGGCATCACGCCCTCGTCGGCTGCGATAACGAGCAATGCGAGGTCGATACCGCTCGCTCCCGCCAGCATCGTCCTGACAAAAGCTTCGTGGCCCGGCACGTCGACTACGCCGATCGTACCGTTGCCTTCGATGGCCAGCGGAGCGAAGCCAAGGTCGATGGTGATGCCGCGCTTCTTCTCCTCCGGAAGGCGGTCGGTATCGACGCCGGTCAGAGCTTTGACGAGCGTCGTCTTTCCGTGATCGATGTGACCCGCCGTGCCAAGTATCACGCTGCGCTCCAGCCGCCGCTTTCCCAGACCTTGTAGGCTTTCATTTCCCGGTCCACATCGAGGTGCTCGTGGACGAACTCACGGAGGAGCCGCTGGTGGGCGCGGGCTTCCGCCGCCGCAGATACGAGCACTTCACGGCCTGAGACCCACTCCCTTATCGCGTCGCGTGCCGACGCCGGCAGAACTCTCGTCCCCCTCGTCATCGCAGCGCAGCGTTCGCAGAGTGCACCTCCGGCGACATGCGAGAATGCCGTCGGTGTGGCGCGATCGAGGGGCAGGTGGCAATTGGCGCATGCATCGAGCTCCGGCGTGAAGCCAAGTGTCCCAACGATGTACCACGCGCCAGCAAGCGCCGCGGCAAGTGCGTGCTCCGGCGCGGAATTCGCGATTCGATCGAGTGCGAGTTCCACCGCATCGAAGAGACCGGGGGCGGGCTCGTCGCTGGAGCACCTGAGGGCCAGTTCCGCGATCATCGATGCAGCGGTGAATCTGCCGACGTCGGCACCGAGTGACGACCTCCCGCTGGCGATATCGATTGACACTAGTGCATGCAGGTCACGCTGCGGCTTCGTGTGGATCTCGGCCGTTCCCTGCGCAAAAAGATCGAGTGCGCCGCCGAACCTCTTTCGCGAATTGCGCGCGCCTCGCGCGATGACCGACTGAATGCCCGCATCGCGCGTCATCAATCGCACGATGCGCGAAGTTTCCAGATAGTCGAATGCGTGCAGTACTATCGCTTCGGTGACGAGCTGCCCCATCGACGCAATTTACAGGTGGCCCTCGTAGCGTGCGCCGACGAGAATCGTACGGCCCGGAGCGGGAAAATTCAGCACATCCTGGTACCGCTTGCCGAGCGCGTTTTCCATTCGCAGAGTGAGTGACAGAGCCCGTGCGCTGGATTCCTTTCCAAGCACGCCGACTATCGCAGCCAAGTCCAGCTTGCCGTACGCAGGGAGCGTGACCGTCGGGGAAGGAAACTGTGTGAAGTCGAGATCCGGGCGCTTGCCGATGAAACCCGCGGTTGCGGAGAGCGACAGCACGTCCCTGCGACTGTAGGTCAGATTAACATTGCCCGAATGGGTTGGTCGCCTGATCAACGCCTGTCCCGGCTTCAGGTCGCCAGTGTATGACGAGGAAACCTGCGTCACCTTCGGCGACGCAACGGTGTAGCTCGCGTTTCCTGAAACTCCGCCGCTCTCTTCGAGTCTGAGCTCCAGCTCGACACCGTTGGAGCTGGCACGGGAGAGATTGGCGTAGCTGCCAAGGAAACCCGGCGGTCCTCCCTGGACGTACTGGATGAGATCAGAAAAGCGCTGATTGAAGTAGCTACCTGAGAGCAGGAACTTGTTCCCACCAATTGGCTGTTCCAGCCCCAGCTCGAAGTTGCGGGCACGCTCCGGCGCGAGGTCTGGACTTCCTGAAGTATAAAGTGTCGGCCTAAGCTGATTGAACGCCGGCGCGTTGAACGCCGAGCTCACTGAACCCCGAAGCAGGGTTTCCCTTACACGCTCTGCTGACTCACTTGAGCGCTTCGGGGACGCGAACGCATTTAACGGGAAACGGAATCCGGCACGATAGGTTCCGACTGCTGCATAGTCGGAATTGTCGTCGACGCGCGCCGAGAGAGTGTAGGCAACACCCGAAGCGAGCTTGCCGAGCAGCTCGGAGTAGGCGGCTGTGTTCGATCTTGCGGCGACGAACGTCGACGTCGGAATCGTCGGTTGTCCAACCGGACCTTCGCTGTTCGTGCTCGACTCGCGCTCCTTTGCGTATTCGACACCGAGGTTGAGTGTCGCTTCGGACAGATTCAGTCTTACGCGGCCCTCGGCGGAGCGCCTGTAAGAGCGCGAAGACAGGGCAGAGTGACTCCGAACGCTCGAGCCAAAGGGCGTGGCAATGTCCTCCGTCAGATCAGCGACGTCGTTGGTGCCGATCAACAACCTGGCTTCAGAGATTCGGGACAGACGCGTGCCTGCTTCCAGACCCACTGTCAGCCTGTGCTGTACGCGATAGGCGTTCGAATCCACCGGAGCGCCCGTGAAATCGGTGGGATAGTGGAACTCGGCGGTCGTGTATCTGCCGGAAAGAGCGATATCGCTGCCGTCGCGCGGCGCGACACCCGCCGAGCCGCTCAGTGTCCCATTGTAGTAGCGGTTGTTGAATGGAAGGAGTCCGTCCGTCTCGCGATGCGCACCCGAGATGGAATACTTCGCGCGCCCGCTCGATCCGTTCACACCGATGAATCCTTCGCGAGTCCCGTAGGTTCCGGCCCTCGCGTCGACATCGAGTGTGGCGGGGCCGCGACCCTGGCGAGTGAAGATGTGAATTGCTCCGGCCATGGCGTCTGCACCATGCACGACGCTCGCGGGCCCGCGAACGATCTCGATCCGCTCAACGTTGTCTGTCGTAAGA
>JALYOO010000028.1 GCA_030856845.1 Gemmatimonadota bacterium | reverse complement strand
AGGAAGAACCAAGCGGCGGTATTCGCTTCCGAGGGAATGCGCAGACGTCTCGTGCTCACACGTCCGTCATCGGCTGGCGGTAGTGCGCTGAGCCATCAGCCACCGGCGTTTCTCGAGAATCCCGTTCACATCGCGGTCGAGCGCATCGAGTGTCTGAGCAACGGAAACCCTTCCGCGGACAGCTTTCTCTCCATGCTCGAAGACCTTCGTCGCGATCTGTTCCCACTCGGGAACCTGCGGAGTGGGTACAACCCGATCGAGCTGTTCACGGAACGCGCGGGCGTGCCGGTTTCCAGCTAGCGAGGAATCACGCCACGCTTCCCGACGCGCGGGAAGGTCACCGGTGAGCTTGTAGAACTGGAGCTGAATGTCGGGGCGCGAAAGATATTCCATGAGCTTCCACGCCTCGTTCTTGTGCTCGGAGCTTCGAAAGAGAGACAGCGTGGCTCCGCCCGCAAGTGAAACACCCGGCCCTTCGACTCCCGGCAGCGGAGCGGTCATCCATTTGTCCTGCATCGCCTTCGGCAGCCGGTTGGTGAACTCTCCGATCTGCCACGGTCCGCTGATGTACATCGCGATGTTACCGCGCTCGAACTCCTGATAGAGATTCGAGATCTCGCTGCCGCTCAATGCCGGGGCGAGGCTGTCCCGAAAAAGTCCAACGTAAAAGTCAAACGCCTTGCGGAATTCAGGTCGCGAGAAGGCTCCATACCGGCCATTCTCGCGCAGCAGTTCCGATCCCGACTGAAGACCGAGGATTACTGGCGGGGGCCACTCGGTAACTGGAATGAGAAGCGGATACTGCCCGTCGCTCATTCTCGACCTGATTCGCTTCATGGCCTCACGCCACGTCGCCCATGTGGAGGGCATTTGCGGATACCCGGCAGCCGCAAGCAGATCGGTGCGATAAAAAATGACGCGCGTGTCGACGTACCACGGCACTCCGTAAGCGACCCCGTCTACGACGTTGGTGCTCCAGATACCCGGGAAGTAATCATCGCGACGGACGTCACTCGAAGCCGCCACGCGAGCGTCCAGCGGCTCGAGCGCGTCGAGCGCGACGAACTCAGGCACCCACGTGTTGCCAAGCATGGCGATGTCGGGCGTGGCATCACCGACATAGGCGGTGAGAAGCTTTTCGTGGGCAGCGGACCAGGGTATCTGCTGCACCTGTACCCGCACGCCCGGGTGTTCTCGCTCGAACGCGGGAATGAGCTGAGTGACTACTTCGCCCTCGCGTCCCATCGCCCACAGGCGGAGAGTGGGTGTCTCATCCCCTGATGCTCCAGCGCACGCGCCCACGATGGTTACGAAAGCGAGAACCGACGCAGCCCGGAATTTGTTCACCGTGGATCGAGATCTCGCCGAAGACCACCGCACAGCACCGGCGTGCCGGTTATTGCCGATCAAGCCATCCACCGCTGAAACCGGCGCGCCGCAAACCGCGGACGATGTGAGTATTCTTTCGCATCGTGCGCCAGACGAGATCCGAGCGGTAATTCTCGATCATCGCAATGATCGGCCCCTGGTCAATTCCCAGATAGTCAGTGTCGAACCAGCCGACACCGCGCACGACCTTCCCATGCTGCGGCTTGATGTCAACGTCAAACGTGGGATTGAACGAATCCAGAAACCCGTAGGTTGAGAACAGATTCTCGCCGTACTTCTCACGCATCGCAACGAGTGCGGGAATGGCGATCTCCGGCGTGAACGCCACCGAGCCACCCGCCGCGGTGGGTCCGAGGGTTCCGTCGTCACGAATCTCACCCGCCGCAGCACCTCGCGCCGAGTATGTCCAGAACCGTCTCGAGCGTCCGCCGATTATAAGCGCGGTGTCGAGCGGCCCATCAACGGCAGTGAGACCCCAGATGTCCGCGCCATAATCCTTCCAGCGACCGGGGTTCGCGACGGCGTAGGCCCGTTGAGAATACGTAGCGCGCCGCGAGTTCTCGAAGTAGTCGATGCCCTTACCGCGTATGTACTCATCCCGTATCCCGCGGAAATCGATCCAGATGTGAGAGTACTGATGCCCGAACAAAGGGGCGAAGTTGAGGTGCGGCTGGCCGTAGAAGTCCGCCCACTGATAGGTGCTCGTATAAGCGGTCCATGACGCAGGCTCGACGGGATGTGTCGGCGAGCCGAGCGCAAGAACATTGAGGATGATGGCTTCGTTGAGTCCGTGCCAATTGGCTTCAATGAAACCGGCCTCTGGCCGCCAACCCATGCTGACGAGCGGGTTCTTGGGTCTGATCCATTGCCAGTCGACTCGGAAGTACAGCGAATCTGCGTAAGCGCGGATTGCAGCTTCGACCGGTGTTGTCTGTGCGAAATAGGATTGACAGAAAAGAACGCCCGCCAGCAGGAGAGACGTATCGATGGTCGACAGCTCGACCTGCTGGAAGCGATGTCCGGTTTCCATGTCGAGGAAATGGTAGAAGAACCCCTTATAGCCCGTCACCCCGGCGGGCTGCGCACCCTGTGGTGCGTTGTACATGAAGCGCAGCGTCGTCAATACACGGTCGGCAGCGGCGCTTCGCGTGACATATCCGCGCTCGATGCCGATGGGATACGCCGTCAGAGCGAAGCCGATTGCCGCGACACTGGAGAAACTCTTCGTTGGCCAGCGGTCAGGTGTGAGGCCGTTGACCGGATTCGTTTTCTCCCAGAACCAGGTGAAGGTCCGCTGCTCCAGTGTGTCGAGAAAAGCGGTTTGCCGCGCGGTAATTCCCGCGGTTGCCACTGGCGACTGGGGAGCAGGCGCGCGCGTGGTTGCCGTCGTTGAGCAAGCGGATAACAGCAGCGGCACCGGTAGGAGCGCGCGCCACAGCAGGGACCGAAGATCGCTCATTGAAAATCCTTGCTGATATAGGACCACCGCGGACGGCGGCCGGGAATACCTCGCCCGAAGATAGAATCGGCGCTGGCTGCATTGGAT
>JALYOO010000475.1 GCA_030856845.1 Gemmatimonadota bacterium | reverse complement strand
CGCGTGTACTACGCGATGGCGCGCGACGGGCTCTTCTTTCAGAAGGCAGGCAGCCTTAACCGCAATCGCGTACCCGCGGCCGCGCTCATCATGCAGGCCGTCTGGGCGAGTATTCTCTGTCTCACTGGTACCTATGGCCAGCTACTCGACTATGTCATCTTTGCGGCGCTTATCTTCTATGCGCTGACTACGATAGGTTTATTCATTCTCCGATCGAAGCGGCCGGACGCTGAGCGGCCATACCGCGCTATCGGATACCCGGTGCTGCCGGCTCTGTACATCGTGCTGGCAACCACCATCGCCATCGTCCTGCTGATAGCGGACAAGACTCGCGCGCAGGCCCTCTCGGGGCTCGTGCTCGTGGCGATCGGTATTCCCGTTTACTTCGTGTGGCGCAAGACGGGCTCGCCGTCGGAAAGCACCTCGTAGTTTCTCAGCACGACCAAGCGTTCCATCCTCAACTGAATTACTCGCCGGGGTAGCCGCGACACGCGCGGCTGCTCCGGTTACTCTCAGGAGATCGTCGATGAAGATGTGGAGTCACCCCGTGTGCCGTCGTGCCCTTCCTTTTCTTTTCGTTGCGTTTGCCGCGTTGACGGGCAGCTCGATCGCCGCACCGTCGGCGCTCGCCCAGGCAGTGACTTCCGAGACCGGCCAGCAGGCCGCCGAGCCGGTGCATCGTGCGGGAGGCGAGGCGAACCTCGTGATCCCGGACCTCTCCACCGTCTCGTTCCTCGGCATGTCGGGAAGCACTCTGCTGATGCTCGGCCTCATCGTGTGCGCCGCGGGCTTGCTGTTTGGACTGGTGATCTACGGGCAGCTGAAGAGAATGCCGGTGCACGCGTCGATGCTGGAGATCTCCGAGCTCATATACGAGACGTGCAAGACCTACCTGATCACTCAGGGAAAGTTCATTCTCATCCTCGAGCTGTTCATCGGGCTCATCATCCTGCTCTACTTCGGCGTGCTGCTCGATTTCGAAGCGGTCAAGGTGGCGACGATTCTGCTGTTCAGTCTCATCGGCATTGCCGGCAGCTACGGGGTGGCGTGGTTTGGAATCCGTGTGAACACGTTCGCCAACTCACGAACGGCCTTCGCGAGCCTGAAGGGCAAGCCGTATCCCTGCTACGCAATTCCGTTGAAGGCGGGAATGAGCATCGGCATGCTGCTGATCTCTGTCGAGCTGCTGCTGATGCTCTGCATTCTTCTCTTCATTCCGGGCGACTACGCCGGCGCCTGCTTCATCGGCTTCGCCATCGGTGAGTCGCTCGGCGCAGCGGCACTGAGAATCGCGGGCGGAATCTTCACGAAGATCGCCGACATCGGCGCCGATCTGATGAAGATCGTGTTCAACGTTAAGGAAGACGATGCGCGCAATCCGGGCGTCATCGCCGATTGCACGGGTGACAACGCCGGCGACTCGGTAGGACCGAGCGCCGATGGATTCGAGACCTATGGCGTGACGGGTGTCGCGCTCATCTCGTTCATTCTCCTCGCGGTCACGGACACCACCATCCAGGTTCAGCTCCTCGTCTGGATCTTCGCGATGCGCATCATGATGATCATCGCCAGCGGGCTCTCTTACCTGGCCAACGAGGCAATGGCGAAGGCGCGTTACGTGAACGCCGATAACATGAATTACGAGGCGCCGCTGACTTCGCTCGTGTGGCTCACGTCCATCGTCTCTGTCATCCTCACCTACATCGTTTCGTTCTTCCTCATCAAGGACCTGGGCGACGGCTCGCTTTGGTGGAAGCTGTCGACCGTGATCACCTGCGGAACACTCGCGGGCGCAATCATCCCCGAGCTCGTAAAGATCTTCACGTCGACGGAATCGGGGCACGTGCGGGAGGTCGTGACGTCGTCCCGCGAAGGCGGCCCGTCGTTGAACATTCTGTCAGGGCTCGTGGCGGGAAACTTCAGCGCCTACTGGCTCGGCATCGTGATCATGATCCTCATGGCCATTGCCTACGGAGTAAGCACGCTCGGCATGGGTGCCTTGATGCTGGCCCCCGCAGTGTTCGCTTTCGGCCTTGTCGCATTCGGCTTTCTCGGGATGGGTCCTGTTACGATCGCGGTCGATTCCTATGGACCGGTGACGGATAACGCGCAATCCGTGTTCGAGCTGTCCACGATCGAGCAGATGCCCGGTGTGTCGGCGGAGATCCAGCGCGACTATGCGTTCACTCCGAACTTCGAGCGTGCGAAGCACCTGCTCGAGGAGAACGACGGGGCGGGCAACACATTCAAGGCCACGGCCAAGCCGGTGCTCATCGGCACCGCCGTGGTCGGCGCGACAACGCTGATTTTCTCGATCATCGTCGGATTGACGAAGGGCCTGCAGCCGGAGCTGGTCGTCAACCTGTCATTGCTGCACCCGCCCTTCCTGCTTGGGCTTGTGACCGGTGGCGCCGTGATCCACTGGTTCGTCGGCGCGTCTACACAGGCGGTGACAACGGGTGCGTACCGCGCAGTGGAATTCATCAAGGCGAACATCAATCTCGAGAGCGCCGCCAAAGCGTCCGTTGCCGACAGCAAGAAAGTGGTCGAGATCTGCACCAAGTACGCGCAGAAGGGGATGTTCAACATCTTCCTCACCGTGTTCTTCTCGACGCTCGCCTTCGCGTTCGTCGAGCCGTACTTCTTCATCGGGTACCTGATCTCCATCGCGCTGTTTGGACTGTACCAGGCGATCTTCATGGCCAACGCCGGCGGTGCGTGGGACAACGCCAAGAAAATCGTGGAGGTCGAGCTCAAGCAGAAGGGAACCGACCTGCACGCCGCGACTGTCGTTGGTGACACCGTCGGAGATCCCTTCAAGGACACCTCGTCGGTGGCGCTCAACCCGATCATCAAGTTCACGACGCTGTTCGGATTGCTCGCCGTCGAGCTGGCCGTGTCGATGACCGAGCAGCGCGGGCCTATGCTCAGTCATATTCTTGCCGGCGCCTTCTTCCTCGTGTCCATCTTCTTCGTGCATCGCTCGTTCTACGGGATGCGCATCGAGAAGTAGCTAACGACAATGTCTCTCTTCGCCCGCAAGCCGATAGCTGATCTTCTCGCCGAGGAGGGCCATCCGAACGCGCTCAAGCGCGAGTTGGGCGCCGGCGATCTGGTCATGCTGGCGATCGGTGCGGTGATAGGCGCGGGAATTTTCTCTTCGATCGGCACCGCTGCCGCCGGGGAGATTCTTCCCACGGGCGTAGTGGTGCGGTACGGAGCGGGCCCGGCGCTGGTGGTTTCGTTCCTGTTGCTGGGGGCGGTGTGCGGGTTGGCCGCGCTCTGCTACGCGGAGCTGGCGTCGATGATTCCGCAGGCCGGAAGTGCCTACGCGTACTCGTACGCGACGCTGGGTGAGATTGTCGCCTGGATCATCGGGTGGGATCTGATTCTCGAGTACGCCGTGGGCAACGTCGCCGTTGCGGTAGCATGGGCCGGATACTTCACCTCGTTTTTGTCCGCATTCAACGTGTCGTTTCCGGACTGGGCGACCCACGGCTATCGGGCTGTGTCGCTGAGCTCGGATCCCGCTGTGCAGAGTCTGATGCAGACTGCACCGCGAATCGCGGGCGTTCCCATTCTGGTGAACATCCCGGCGTTTGCGATCGTCATGGCGATCACCTGGCTGTTGCTTCGGGGCGTGAGGGAAAGCGCCCGCGCCAACAACGTCATGGTGGTGATCAAGCTGCTCGTGCTCGGGTTGTTCGTCGTGGTCGGGGCGATGAACATCGACACGTCCAACTACGTTCCGTTCGCGCCGAACGGGTGGCGCGGAATTCACCAGGGCGCGGCGATCGTGTTCTTCGCGTACATCGGGTTCGACGCCATCTCGACGGCCGCCGAAGAGACGAAGAATCCGCAGCGGAATCTTCCTATCGGTATTCTTGGCGGACTTGCGATCTGCACCGTCATTTATGTGATCGTCGGCGCAGTTGCAACGGGAATGGTGCCCTACGCCCAGCTCAAGGCCGCTGATCCATTGTCGAGAGCGCTCACCCTCGCCGGATTCGAGACCGCCAGCTGGATCGTGGCGCTCGGCGCAGTAGTCTCTCTCACAGCGGTACTGCTCGTTTTCCAGTACGGGCAGCCGAGGATCTTCTACGCGATGGGGAGGGACGGTTTGCTGCCGAGGTGGGCGTCGAAGGTGCATCCGAAAACGCGCGTGCCCCACCTGACAACGCTCGTAACGGGGGTTCTCGTTGCACTGGGGGCGTTGTTCGCTGACGAGAATGAGATCTATGATCTCACCAACATCGGGACACTGTCGGCGTTCGCGATCGTGTGCATCGGTGTGCTGGTGCTTCGCTACATCGATCCGGACCGGCCGCGTCCGTTCAGGGTGCCCTTCGTCTGGCCGGTGTGTCTCATCGGGGCAGGGTCGTGCTTCTACATCATGCTTGGCCTTCCGGCGAGGGCGTGGGAACGGTTTGCCATCTGGCTGGCGATTGGTCTGGCGCTTTATTTCGTGTATGGCTTCAGGCACTCGACGCTCAGGCGCGGGGTGCCACCCGAGACACTGACTCCGCCCAGGTAGACCATGTTCATCTTCACACAGCTCCGCAGGATCTCGCTGACCAAGTGGATCCTCATCGCGATGGTGATTGGAGTGTTCATCGGGTGGCTCGCGCCTGAGTTCTCCGCGTCGCTGAAGGTCTTTTCCAATGTCTTCCTCCGGATGATCAAATCCATCATCGTGCCGATCATCTTCGGGACACTGGTGGTTGGAATCGCCGGGCACGGCGACGACATGAAGCGAGTCGGGCGGCTGGCGTTCAAGTCGATCATCTACTTCGAGATAGTAACGACACTGGCGCTGTTCATCGGCCTTGCCGCGGCGAACATCACGAGGCCGGGGGATGGGGTCGTCCTTGCTGCTTCGGCGGAGCAGGGCAAGCAGCTCGCTGGGAATACCCCCACCGCGTCGGGCTTCATCGAGCACATCGTGCCGACCAGCTTTTTCGAGGCGGCAACCAAGAACGACGTGTTACAGGTGGTGTTCTGGTCCATCCTCTTCGCGGTAGCGCTGTCGCAGGTTCGGGGGCGTCCGAAGGAGATCGTTCTCGCGGGCGCTGAAGGTATCGCCGAGGTGATGTTCAAGTTCACCGGTATCGTGATGCGCTTTGCGCCGATTGGAATCGGCGCTGCAATGGCGGTGACGGTTGGACACAGCGGAATCGGCGTTCTGGTCAACCTGGGCAAGCTGATCCTGACGCTCTACGGCGCGCTGATCGTGCTGGTTGTGTTCGTCCTGGTGCCGATCGCCTACATGTTCAAGGTCCCGATTCGCCAGTTTTTGCGAGCGGTAAAGGAGCCTGCGCTGATCGCATTTTCGACGACCTCGTCGGAAGCCGCGCTGCCCCGGGCGATGCAGGCGATGGAATCGATCGGCGTGCCGCGTCGCATCGTGGCGTTCGTGATGCCCACAGGCTACTCGTTCAATCTCGACGGGACGACCCTGTACCTCGCGGTTGCGTCTGTGTTCGCTGCGCAGGCGGCGGGTGTCGACATGTCGCTGGGCCAGCAGCTGATCATGATGCTCACGCTGATGCTGACGAGCAAAGGAGTGGCGGCTGTGCCCCGCGCATCGCTGGTGATTCTTTCCGGGACCCTCGCCTCGTTCGGTTTGCCACTTGAGGCGGTCGCGTTGATTCTCGGCGTGGACGAGCTGATGGATATGGCGCGAACTACAGTAAATCTCGTGGGGAATTGTCTTGCGACGGTAGTAATGGCGAGGTGGGAAGGAGAGTTCGTTCCGGTGGCGGATGTGCCGCCCGCGTCACTGGCGGCCTGACCGGCGGCGCCGGGAATCCCGATCTGAAACACTCGGTTTCGGGTTCGGGCTCCGGTTTCGGATGACCGGTTTCGGGTTATCGGTTTCCGGTTCTACCGGGCCTTCATCCTAGGAAGCAACTCCCGAGAAACGTCATGTTGCAGGAATTTTGCTACACGGTAACGCTCTCGATGACGGCTGTTCAGCGAGTCGAACCACGTTTCGCGTATGCAGGATCATCGTCGGCTCCGCGTCTGGATTCGCGGGCACGCCTTGGCCGTCGCAGTGAGATTGCTCACACGGCGATTCCCCCGTATTGGCTACACTTCCTTGAAGGAGCAGATGATTCGCGCCGCGGAGTCCATTCCGTTCAACATCGCTGAGGGG